>CAZGPO010000109.1:0-7705 GCA_964527745.1 uncultured Dechloromonas sp. | reverse complement strand
TGGAGCGTTTCGTGGCGACCAGCGGCGAAAGCCTGGCGCGCGGCTTCCAGAATTTCATGCGCGACGTCAAGGCCCGGAATATTCAGATGGTCGAACCCGATGCTTTCGTCGTCGGCAAGGATCTGGCGACGACGCCGGGCAAGGTGGTTTTTCGCAACCGCCTGGTCGAACTGATTCATTATGCGCCGACCACCGAAAAGGTGCGGGCGCTACCGGTCGTCATCGTCACACCGTGGATCAACAAGTTCTACATCCTCGACCTGAATTTCAAAAAGAGCATGGTCAAGCATCTGACCGACCAGGGATTTTCGGTTTTCATCACGAGTTGGAAGAACCCTGACGCCGGGATGTCCGAAGTGCGCTTCGACGACTACCTGCTCGAAGGCGTCAACGAGGTCGTGCGCGTCGCCAACGAGTTTTGCAAGACGCCGAAGGTGCATCTTGTCGGTTACTGCATCGGCGGCACGATGGTGTCGACCTACATGGCCTGGGCCAACAAGCGCTTCGGAGCTGACAAGGTGCCGGTCGCGCACTGGTCGCTATTTACGACGCTGACCGATTTTTCCCATCCCGGCGATATCGACGTCTTCATCGATGAAGCGAGTATCGGTGCGCTGGAAGAATCGATGGGCCAGAAGGGTTATCTCGACGGCAGTGAAATGGCCAGTTCCTTCCGCATGCTGCGCTCGAACAGCCTGGTCTGGCATTACTGGGTACACAGCTACCTGATGGGCGAGCCGTTGCCGCCGTTCGACGTGCTGTTCTGGAACATGGACACGACGCGCATGCCGCGCGCCATGCACTCGTATTACCTGCGCGAGATGTACCTGCACAACAACCTGATCAAGCGCGATCACCTGACCATCGCCGGCGAGCCGATCGACCTTGACCGGATCGTCCAGCCGCTTTACGCGGTGACCGCCGAGGACGACCATATTGCGCCGTGGATCCAGTGCTACCGGATTCGCAAATACGTCAATGTCAACGCTCCGGTGCGCTTCGTGCGCTCCAGCTCGGGCCACATCCTCGGCATCGTCAATCCGCCGGTCAATCCGCCCAAGCGGCATTACTGGATTGGCGAACCCGAGCGCAACGAGCATTGGGAGCACTGGCTCGAGCGCGCGGAAAAGAAATCAGGCTCGTGGTGGGAAGACTGGGCGCACTGGCTGGGCGAACGTTGCGGCGAAGAGGTGGCTGCCTATCCGGCTGCCAACCGGCGCTTTCCGGCGCTCGCCGATGCGCCCGGGGGCTACGTTCTCGAGAAATAGCGCTGGTCCTGGATCGCCTGAATTGATACATTGCCGGCTTGCGGCGGCTTTGCCCGTGTTCTGATTCGCGCGTTTTTGACCGTGATTAAGGAGGAGGCTGTCGGGCATCCCGACAATAAGGCCATCCGAAACCCGCGAGATAGCCATGACCACCATTCGTAGTTTTATGACCGACGATCACCGCCGCTGCGATGATTTCTTTGCCGAGGCGGAGCAGGCGGTCGCCGCGAAGAATCTGCCGGCTGCCAAAGCCGCTTTCGGGCATTTTCGCAATGCCATGCAGGCGCATTTCGACAGCGAGGAAAAAACCCTGTTTCCGACTTTCGAGGCCAAGACCGGCATGCGCATGGGGCCGACCCAGATGATGCGCATGGAACATGCCCAGATGCGTACCCTGCTCGATGAAGCGCAGGATGCGCTGACCCGCGACAATGCCGAAGAATACGTTGGCCTCGCCGACACGCTGCTGATCATGATGCAGCAACACAACATGAAGGAAGAGAACATCCTTTACCCGATGTGCGATCAGCATCTCGCTGGTGAAACGCCGGAACTGCTGGCGCGCCTCGAAACCGAGCTGACTGAGTCGTGAGCCATCCGAAGACCCCGCATGTCGTCGATGCGCGCTACATGGAGCCGCCGGAACCGTTCGTGCAGACCATGGAAATGCTCGATACCCTGAAGGCCGGTGAGAAAATGCTGCTGCTGCTGTTCCGCGAGCCGCATCCGCTCTACAAGGTGCTCAGGCAGAACGGTTATACCTACGAAACCGAGCTGCTTGCCGATGGCACCTTCGAAATCCTGATCTGGCGCTGAACGCGTGGTATAGAGGCAATGCTCTCGTTTGAAAATGCGCCGCCATTTGCCGCGCCGCTGCGCTTCTTTATCACCGCCCCGCTATTTGCGCTGGCGGCTGGTCTGCTGCTGCTCGCTGACGGACCTGACCTGCTCGTTTCGCGCTGGACACCCGGGCTGCTGGCGGCGACGCACCTGATCACCATTGGCTTCATGCTGATGGTCATGCTCGGGGCGCTGATCCAGATCATGCCGGTGGTGGCAGGTGTCGACTTGCACAATCCGCTGCGCGTGGCGCGCTGGGCCCATGCCGGTCTGACGTTGGGTGCATTGCTGCTCGTCGGTGGTTTCCTGCTTGGCCAGCCGCTGTTGCTCAGCGCGTCGGCGCTGATCCTCGGACTAACCATCGCCGGCTTTCTGATCATCATCGGCCACAAACTCGCCAAGGTACCGTCGACCAGCCCGACGATCCGCGGCCTCAAGCTGGCCCTGCTCGGGTTGGCTGCTGCGGTCGGGCTTGGTGCGTCATTGGCCCTCGCCATCGCTAACGGCTGGGCTGTTCCGCTGGTGACCCTGACCGACCTGCACATCGGCTGGGCGCTCGGCGCCTGGGCGGGAGTTCTGCTTGCTGCCATGGCCTATGTCGTCGTACCGATGTTTCAGCTGACGCCCGGCTACCCGGTGCGCCCGGGCTGGCTGTTTCCGGGAATCATGCTCGGCCTGATGCTGGCCTGGACACTGGCGGCTGTCCTCGATGTGGTGCTGGTGATACGCATCGTCCAGTGCCTGGTGGCGCTGCTCGGCATGACTTTCCTGATCCTGACCCTGCGCCTGCAGATGAAACGCCGCCGGGCGCGCGCCGATGCCACCTATCGCTACTGGCAACTGGGTCTGGCCAGTACCATTTTTGCCCTCTTTTTGCTGTTGACCGCAACCCTCTGGCCACCGCTTGGCGAACTGGCCGGATGGAGTACGTTCGTCGGCATTCTGCTTCTGGTCGGCGGCTTCATGCCCTTCATCGTCGGCATGCTCTACAAGATCGTCCCGTTTCTTGCCTGGCTGCACCTGCAAAATCATGCCAAGCCTGGCCTGTCGGTGCCGAACATGAACAAGATACTGCCCGAGCTCGACATGCAGCGTCAGTTGCGGATACATACCGTGGCACTGGCGCTGCTTTTGGCCGCCGCCGTTCAGCCCGACTGGCTGGCCAGGCCGGCCGGTGCAGTACTGGCTCTGGCCAGCGGCTGGCTGTTTTACAACCTGCTGTCAGCTGCACTGCGTTATCGGAAATATCTTGCCGAGGCCGAACAGCAGGTGGTCGCCGCATGACTTACCTGATTCTCAGGCATCTCCATGTCACCTGCGTCGTTCTCAGCGGTCTCGGCTTCGCGCTGCGCGGCTGGTGGATGCTCAACGATTCGCCACGGCTCATGGCGCGCCTTACCCGCGTCGTTCCGCATGTGGTCGATACCTTGCTGCTCGGCAGTGCGCTGGTCATGGCCTGGCTAAGCGGTCAGTACCCGTTTGCCCAGGGCTGGCTGACGGCCAAGTTCTTCGGACTGCTGATCTACATCCTGTGCGGAACGATGGCGCTCAAGCGCGGCAAGACCAAGGCCCAACGCAGTCTTTTCCTCGTACTGGCCATCACGGCCTATGCCTACATCGTCGGCGTCGCGCTGACGCGGAGTCCGTGGCTTTAGGCGCGCGGATTCATCAGCGCCTTGAGGCCGGCGACATTGAGGATCCGGATGTGTTTCTGCTGGACGGCGATGTAGCCTTCTTCCTGAAATTTTGAGAAGGCGCGGGAGACAGTTTCCAGCTTGAGGCCGAGGTAGCTGCCGATTTCCTCGCGCGTCATGCGCAAGTAGAACTCGGCATGCGAGAAGCCGCGCGCCGTGAAGCGCTGCGACAGGTTGAGCAGGAAGGCGGCCAGGCGCTCTTCGGCGCGCATGGTGCCGAGCAGCATCATGACGCCATGGTCGCGGACGATTTCGCGGCTCATCACCTTGTGGAAATGGTGCTGCAGGGTATGGATTTCGCGCGACAGGCTTTCCAGCCGCGAGAAGGGAATGGCGCAGATTTCGCTGTCTTCGAGGGCGATGGCGTTGCAGGTGTGGCGCTCGCTACTGATGCCGTCGAGGCCCAGCAATTCGCCGGCCATCTGGAAGCCGGTGACCTGCTCGCGACCGTCCTCGATCAGGACATCGGTTTTGAAGAAGCCGCTACGGATCGCATAAATCGCGTCGAACGGTGTGCCGGAGCTGTACAGACGATCACCGCGCTTGAGACGGCGGCGATTCGAAACCAGATCGTCCAGACGTTCGAGCTCATCGTTGCTGAGTCCCAAGGGCAGGCACAGTTCGCGCAGATTGCAGTTCGAACAGGCCGTCTTGATCAGCGAGAGCGAAACCGGCTTTTCGCAGGGATCGGGCGGCATCAGCAAACCATGCAAGGTTGATCCAAGTCAACCGTGATTTTGTGGTGTATGACCATAATTCGACCTGTTCTCGATGGTGCGTTTAATGAATTTTGCAACTGAAAACCTCGTCTTCGATCCCCAGATCATTCGCCGTTTCGATGTCAACGGCCCGCGCTATACGTCGTACCCGACAGCCGACCGCTTCGTCGAGGCGTTCGACGCGGAAGCGGCGAAGCTCTGGTTGGGCAAACGTACCATTGGCGGCATCAGCCGTCCACTCTCATTATACTTTCACATCCCGTTCTGTAACACCATTTGCTACTACTGCGCCTGCAACAAGATCATCACCAAGGATCACGGGCGTAGCGCCAAGTATCTGAAATACCTGGCCAAGGAAATCGCCCTGCAGAGCGCGGCTCTCGACGGTGGCAACGAGGTCATCCAGTTGCACTGGGGCGGCGGTACGCCAACCTTCCTGTCGCACGACGAAATGCGCCAGTTGATGAGCGAGACGCGCAGGCACTTCAAGCTGCTCGACGGTGGCGAATATTCGATCGAAGTCGATCCGCGCAAGGTGGATACCGCGACGGTCGCGCTGCTCGGCGAACTTGGCTTCAACCGCATGAGCGTCGGCGTTCAGGATTTCGATGAGCGCGTGCAGATCGCCGTCAATCGTGTCCAGAGCGAAGAAGAAACCGCCAACGTGATCGACGCGGCACGCGCCAACGGCTTCAAGTCGGTATCCATCGACCTGATCTACGGACTGCCGCACCAGACCGTCATGGGTTTCAACCGGACGCTGGAACGCGTGCTGG
This sequence comes from uncultured Dechloromonas sp., assembly GCA_964527745.1. Taxonomy (GTDB): domain Bacteria; phylum Pseudomonadota; class Gammaproteobacteria; order Burkholderiales; family Rhodocyclaceae; genus Azonexus. Next base: position 2,408 of record CAZGPO010000109.1, on the reverse strand, counting down.
CGATGGACCCCGAGCGCCTGTCGATCTACAACTACGCGCACCTGCCCAGCCTGTTCAAGCCGCAGCGGCGGATTGCCGAGTCCGATCTGCCGTCGGCTGACACCAAGTTGCAGATCCTCGCGCTGGCGATCAAGAAGCTGACTGAAGCCGGTTATGTCTTCATCGGTATGGACCACTTCGCCAAGCCTGACGATGAACTCGCGGTTGCCCAGCGTCAGGGCCGCCTGCACCGGAATTTCCAGGGTTATTCGACCTATGCCGACAGCGACATGCTGTCGTTCGGCATTTCGTCGATCGGCAAGGTCGGTCCAACCTACAGCCAGAATGTCAAGACGCTGGACGAGTATTACGACCGTCTCGATGCCAACATTTTGCCGGCATTCCGCGGCATCGAACTGAACGCCGACGACATTCTTCGGCGTTCGATCATCCAGGCGCTGATGTGTCACTTCGAACTGTCCATCGAATCGATCGAAAGTTCGCACCTGATCAATTTTCACCAATATTTTGCCGCCGAACTGGAAGACCTCAAGGAAATGGAGCGCGGTGGCCTGCTCAAGGTCGAGCGTGAATGGATTACCGTTCTGCCGCCGGGGCGCCTGCTGGTGCGCGTCATTGCGATGGCTTTCGATCGTTATCTGCGCGCCGACCGCCAGCGCACCCGCTATTCCAAGGTGATCTGAGCGGCAGCAGTTCGGGCGGGCAGGGCGGTGATGTATCCTTGCCCCGTGATATCCGGCCCTGTCCTTTTCCTTCCCGATGCCTGATTCTGGCTATCTCGCCCTGTTCCTCGTCGGTCTGCTCGGCGGCACCCACTGTGTCGGCATGTGCGGCGGCATTGTCAGCGCGTTGTCGATGGGTGCCCCGGCACGCTGGTCGATGCACCTCGCCTACAATGCCGGACGCATCCTTTCCTACACCGTGGCCGGCGCCATCGCCGGCACGCTCGGCGCCGCCAGCCTGACGCTTGACGGGCCGGCGCCAATCCGCCTCGTACTCTATCTGCTGGCCAATCTGATGCTCGTTGCGCTCGGGCTGTATCTGCTCGGCGTGACCCGGGTGCTGGCTTTTAGCGAGCGCGCCGGCCAGCGTCTGTGGCGTTACATCCAGCCGCTGACCCGCCGTTTCCTGCCGGCGAACACCGTGTTCAAGGCTTTTCCGCTCGGCATCCTGTGGGGTTGGCTGCCTTGCGGGCTGGTCTACAGTGCGCTGGCGACGGCACTCAGTGCCGGTTCGCCCGGGCCGGGCGCCCTGCTGATGCTGGCCTTCGGGTTGGGCACATTGCCAAATCTTCTGCTGGCGGGCATCCTGCTGGCAAGGTTCAACGAATTTGTTCGGCGCCCGCTGGTCAGAAATATATCGGGTCTGCTGGTGCTCGGCTTCGGCATCTATGGATTGATCGGCCTGATGCGTTTGCTGCACTGGATCTAGGGGGCACAATGAGCATGAAAATCCTGCTGCCGGTGGATGGTTCCGATTGCGCACTGCGCGCTGTCGTCCACCTGATCGCGCACACGGCCTGGTTTCGGGAAATTCCCGAGATTCACCTGGTACACGTGCAGCCGCCGGTGCCGGTCGGTCGCGCGCTGGCCCATGTCAGCAAGGAGACGTTGCATGGGCACTATCTCGAAGAAAGCCGCGAGCACCTGCTGGGCGCCCAGCAGGTGCTCGATGCCGCCGGCCGTTTTCATACCACCCATGTACACGTCGGCCAGGCAGCCGATGTGATCGCCCGGCTCGCCAATGAACTGGCCTGCGACCTGATCGTCATGGGTACCCATGGTCGTGGCGGCATCGCCGGACTGGTCATGGGTTCGGTGGCCAGCCGTGTGCTGCATCTGGTGAACTGTCCGGTGCTGTTGGTCAAATGAGCGAAATTAGCGGAAACGCCTCAGAGAAAGGTGCCGGGAGCGGCCGTGTGGTCGAATTTTCGATTGCCGGCATGACCTGCGCCGCCTGTTCGGCGCGGCTGGAAAAAGTGCTCAACCGGCAGCAGGGGGTCGAAGCCAATGTCAATCTGGCCGCCGAGCGGGCGCGCGTCAGGCTCGACGGCGCGGCCGACGAGGCGGCGGTGATCGCTGCGGTGGCGAAGGCCGGGTTCACCGCCAGCGTTGTCGACCAGGGCACGCGGGCGCGCGAAAAGGCGCGCCGCCAGGCTGATTACCAGCGCGAGATTCGCCGCTTCTGGATATCCGTGGCGCTGACCCTGCCTTTGGTCGGCCAGATGTTCTTTATGTTCGGCGGCGGGCATCATCATCCCGAACTGCCGCGCTGGCTGCAGTTCGCGCTGGCGACGCCGGTACAGTTCTGGATCGGCTGGCGCTTCTACGATGGTGCCTACAAGGCGCTGCGTGGCGGCGGCGCCAACATGGATGTGCTGGTCGCGCTCGGCACCAGCATGGCCTGGG
>CAZGPO010000108.1:0-7736 GCA_964527745.1 uncultured Dechloromonas sp. | reverse complement strand
CATTTGTCATCTTGATGGCACTGCGGCAGTTTCTGAGCGCAGCGTCCAAACAGCGAACAGGCTAATCGGAGGCACCTCCGCCAAGTCGGTCTGGCCCGCTATACAGGGTGCAACAGGTTTGCCAAGGCGAGAAATTACTCGGCCTTTTCTACGAAAGTCGGATCGATCCATCGTGTGGTTTCAACGGTCCCAATATGGTGTCGGGCCGAAACGCTTCAGCAGGAATTCGATGAAGGCGCGGACTTTCAGCGGCAGATGCCGGTTGGGCAGATGAACAGCATATATGAAGCGCTCGGTCGGCACGTAGCCGGGCAGGACTTCGACCAGGCGCTCCTCCTGCAGATCCTTGCCGACGATGAAGGTCGGCAGCAGGGCGAGACCGAGTCCGCCGAGCACCGCCTGTGAGAGCGCCTCGTCGTCATTGATGCGCAGGGTGCCTGACACCGGGATCGAGACATCGCCGTTATAGCCGTTGAGGTGCCAGACTCCCTGGGTTTCCATGAAGGTGTAGTCGAGGCAGTTGTGCTGGGCGAGATCCTCGGGGCTCAAGGGAATGCCGCGGCGGGCGAGATAGGAAGGGCTCCCGCAAATCTTGCGGCGGATCGGCGCCAGTTGCCGGGCGACGAGGTTCTGGCCCGGTTCGCGCGTGATGCGCAGGGCGATGTCGTAGCCCTCGTCGGCCAAGTCGACCAAGCGGTCGCTGATTGTCAGGTCGACCGTCAGGTCGGGGTAAAGCGCCATGAAATCGGGCAGCGCCGAGGCGACGTGCATGGTGCTAAAGGCGACCGGCGCACTGATCTTCAGCTTGCCGCGCGGCTCCTGATGCAGGCGGGAAATCGTCGTGTCGGCCAGGCTGAGTTCATCAAGAATGCGGTCGCAGTGCTCGAAATAGGCCTCGCCGACATCGGTCAGGCTCAGGCTGCGCGTGCTCCGGTGCAGCAGGCGGACGCCCAGTTCGCTTTCGAGGCGGGCGACGGCCTTGCTGACCCGCGACTTCGACACGTCGAGGCGGCGTGCTGCTTCCGAGAAGCTGCGGACCTTGACCACGTGGGCGAAGAAAAGCATGTCGTTGATGTCATGCAAGGTGGGTGCCTCTATTGTTACAAAAATGGAAACAGTCTTATTCGGATTCGCTGGCTTATCAAGCGCTGCTTCGAATTCTATTATCGCTGCTTGGAAAAACGGCCCAGTTGCTTTCTCAAGAAAACCGCTAAAAATCACTGAGAATGCCCAAGGTCAACTCAATCGCTGCAGCCGTCGGCGTCTCCGTTAATGCCCTCCATTGCGGCTTACAAAATTATCGCACCAGGCCAGTGCATTCATTGTCGCCATCCGGATATCAATGCGCCCGCCGTTTACCGGCCTGTGGCGCCCCGGGTCGTGCCCGCTACTAAACATTTGACCACATATAACGAGCCAGGGATCAACGATGCGTTACCAGAGTTTTGAGGATTTCATCCAGCAGGTGGCAGTGCGCAATCCGGGGCAGCCGGAGTTCCTGCAAGCGGTTACCGAAGTCATCGAAAGCCTGTGGCCGTACATCGCCCGCCACCCGAAATACGCTGAGCACGGCCTGCTCGATCGCTTGGTCGAACCGGAGCGCGTCATCATGTTCCGCGTCTCGTGGGTCGACGATCACGGCGAGGTGCAGGTCAATCGCGGCTACCGCATCCAGCACTCGTCGGCGATCGGCCCCTACAAGGGTGGCATCCGCTTCCACCCGTCGGTGAACCTGTCGATCCTCAAGTTCCTGGCCTTCGAGCAGACCTTCAAGAACGCGCTGACCACGCTGCCGATGGGCGGCGGCAAGGGCGGTTCCGATTTCGATCCCAAGGGACGCAGCCCGGGTGAAGTGATGCGCTTCTGCCAGGCTTTCGTCAGTGAACTGTTCCGCCATATCGGCGCAGATACCGATGTGCCGGCCGGCGACATCGGCGTCGGGGGGCGCGAGGTCGGTTTCATGGCCGGCATGATGAAAAAGCTCTCGAATAGTGCCGAATGCGTGTTTACCGGCAAGGGCCTGAGTTTCGGCGGCTCACTGATCCGCCCGGAAGCGACCGGCTACGGCACGGTCTATTTCGCCGAGCAGATGCTCAGGCAACAGGGGCGCAGCTTCGAAGGCCTGCGGGTCAGCGTTTCAGGGGCCGGCAACGTCGCCCAGTATTCTGTCGAGAAGGCCATGGCGCTCGGCGCCAAGGTGATCACCGTGTCCGATTCGAGCGGCACGGTGGTTGACGAAAGCGGCTTCACGCCGGAAAAGCTGGGCGAGCTGATGGAGGTGAAGAACCATCTTTACGGCCGCGTCAGCGATTACGCCGGACGCGTCGGCGCCGAATTCCATCCGGGATCGCGCCCGTGGCATGTGCCGGTCGATGTCGCCCTGCCGTGCGCGACACAAAACGAGCTGGATGGCGACGATGCCCGGACGCTGGTCAGCAATGGCGTGATCTGCGTCGCCGAAGGCGCCAACATGCCATCGACTGCCGAGGCGGTGAAGGTCTTCGAGGGCAACGGCGTGCTCTACGCCCCGGGCAAGGCGAGCAACGCCGGCGGGGTGGCCACTTCCGGCCTGGAAATGAGCCAGAACGCGATGCGCCTGTCGTGGCAGCGCGACGAGGTCGATGCACGCCTGCACGAGATCATGTGCAACATCCACGAGGCCTGCCTGAACTACGGGCGCACCGCGGATGGCAAGGTCAGCTATGTCAATGGCGCCAATATCGCCGGCTTCGTCAAGGTGGCCGATGCCATGCTTGCCCAGGGCGTCGTTTAATCCTTCACCAGTCAAGGAGTCCATCGTGTTTCATGAATTTCGCGACCTGATTTCCGAATTGAAGACAAGTGATCGCTACTTTCAGGGCCTGTTCGAGAAGCACAACGCGCTCGACCAGAAGATCAAGAACATGGAGTCGCGGCTGGAGCCGGGTACGCCGGAAGAGGTCGAGGTCCTGAAAAAGAGGAAGCTGGCGATCAAGGACGAGCTTTACGCGCTGCTCCAGAAGATCAGCCTCAGTCGCGTCAAGAACTGACGGCTGCGGGCGCGGCCGTCGCCTCGCCAATATTCTCTGTCTGTGAGGGAGAGGCGTGCGCGACACTCATCTTCCACATCCAGAACGTCAATGCCTACGACAGCCGCCTGAAAACCTGGATACGGCGCTTCAACGGCGTAGCCACCAAATACCTCGAGCATTACCTCGGCTGGCGCCGCCTCCTCGAACGCTACCGAGACACCATTTCTCCAGCCTTGTGCCTCAACGAAGCTGCCGGGCGCTGGACAAGCAACAGCTAATTCAGACAGAGCCTTTCATATCGTCGTCTTCGGGCAGGTCAAGCTCTCCTTCCTTTCGCCGCGGGGGGTCGAGAAGATCGTTGCGCTGCTTGAACAGGGACAAAGCTTCGGCGAAGCCATGATCTTCCTCGAGCAGCCCTGCGGCGTTACGGCCGAGGCGCTCAGCAATTGCCTGTTGCTGCACATCCCGAAGTCCGCAATTTTCGGGGCGCTCGGACGCAATCGCGATGTCACGCGCAAGCTGCTCGCCACCCTAGCGCTGCAGACGCACCACCTGATGCAGGATGTCGAAAGCTACTCCCTGCTCAATGGCCGGCAGCGCATCATCGGCTACCTGCTCGATCACCTGGCGGCCGAAGAGCGGGGCGCGGAGACCCGTTCCCTCGATCTGGCTTTCAGCAAGTGCATCATCGCTTCACGGCTCAACCTGACCCAGGAGCATTTCTCGCGCATCCTTCATGAGTTGAGCGAACTCGGCCTCGTGACAGTCAACGGTCGGCGCCTGACGATTCCCAGCCTCGAGCGCCTGCGCGCCCATCAGTTCAAATAGCCTGCCGGTCCCAGTAAGGCTCCTCACCGATGTGGGCCACCATGAAATCGATGAACACCCTGACTTTTCGCGGCAGATGGCGTGTCGGCAGATACATCGCATAGACATGACGCTCGACCGGGATGTACTCGGATAAAACGGCCTGCAGATTGCCGTTTTGCAACTCCCTGCCGATGATGAAAGTCGGCAGCAGGCCGACGCCCAGCCCGCCGAGGACGGCTTGCGACAAGGCCTCGTCGTCATCGACATGCAATGGTCCGGTGACCGGGACGGAGATTGCGCCTTCCGGCCCGGTGAAGCGCCAGCGCCCCGGTTCGCCGGAACGCGTGTAGTCCAGACAATTGTGGGCGACCAGATCGGCCGGGGTTTGCGGAATGCCGCGGCGGTGAAAGTAATCTGGGGTCGCGCACAACTTGCGCCGTACCGGAGCCAGCGGGCGCGCCACCAGATTCGGCGGCGGATCGCTGCTGACATGGATGGCGACGTCGTAACCGTCCTCGGCCAGGTTGACCCAGCGGTCGGTGATGCTGAGGTCGATCGTGAGTTCCGGGTGGTGCGGCAGGAATTCGGCGAGGGCAGGGGCGACGTGGAGCGTGCCGAAGGCAACCGATGCGCTGACGCGCAGTACGCCCCGCGCTTCGCTGTTCAGGCTGCCGACCAGGTTTTCGGCCTCCGTCGCCTCGTCGAGGATGCGGGCGCAATGCTCGGCGACGGCGGCCCCGATTTCCGTCAGGCTCAGGTAGCGGGTGGTGCGGTTGAGCAAGTGGGCGCCAAGCGCCTTTTCCAGCTTCGCCACGGCCTTGCTTATTGCCGAACGCGAAGTGCCCATGCGCCGTGCTGCCTCCGAAAAGCTACCCGCCTCGACGACGCGGGCGAAGATCGCCATCAAATTCAAGTCGGCCATCGTTGCTCGGACTCCTTTCGGTGGTCTGTCATTGCCATTGTTTCCATTTTGGATACATTTTGATGCCGATTTCGAGGCTTTCGTGCCGGCTGTCAGCGCGCTAGGATGCTACTTATGATTGCTCTCGAAAATGCCAAAAAGTACAAAATCTCCAGCGAATCTTCTGATTTCTCAGCCCCGGTTATCAGTTTTGAAGACTACGTGCGTTTGCGTCAATACCCCATGAACGACGAACTAACGGAGGAGTTGGATCGCGCGATTGTAGTCCATAAGGAACAGGTTCCGGAGGACGTCGTGACCATGCACACCTGTTGCACCTATCTGGACCAGCGCCTCGGAACGCAACGCCAAATCGAACTGGTCTATCCCGACGAGGCCGACCCGGCGACCGGAAAAATTTCCGTATTGACGCCGGTTGGCAGTGCCTTGATCGGGCTTAGGGTTGGCCAGGAAATCGCGTGGGACTTTCCCGACGGGTCGGTACGCCGACTGAAGGTTACAGGGATTAGCAAAGCGGCAACATAGCGTTGCTGGGCCATCGGCAATGTTGCTCGGCTCGGGCAATCATCTTCTGGCCGGAGTGCTCAACCATACCAATCGTGTACCCCATAACGGAGAACAAAATGAAATTCCTTTTCGAAAAAGTTGCAGAATCGCAAAAAGATACGCTTACGGCGGCCGGTGCCTTCACGGACAACCTACTGATTGTCATAGAGCGCCTTACGCAACTGAATATCGAGGTAAGCCAGAGCGCTTTCGAAAAATCCTCAGAACTGGCATTAGTTTTCTTGAACGGGTACCTTTCGAAAAAAATCTGAATCACCACGGCTTTAGTAGCGTATTTCCAGCGGCTGCTCTGCGACCTAATGCCGTCGCCGAGTGACAGGTGACATATTGGCTGCTTTGGGCGTGTTGTGTGAATCGGCCCGACGGAGGGTTACGGAGTGCTGCGGTGACCCAGATGGCAAATTTGGGGAAACGACGAGCGGCAGCAATTGGCCGAACCCGGAAGTTCAATCTGACAGCTAGCGTCAGATCAATTCGCGATTTCTACAGTTTATTGCACCCGGCCACCTTCATTCACGTCAATCCCATAGATTGCAAGCAGTTCGCTCGCAGCATCCCGGGCGATGTAGAAGGCTGCACAGAATGGTCCCAGGTCTGCCGGCAATCCCGCCTCATGGCAGGCCAGGGCACCTTCGTGCAACGTTGCGCTGGCCTCGATGTAGATTTTAAGGAGTTCGTCACGCCGGTTGTCGTCCATAAATGTCTCTCCCGTTCAGAACTTCGACCAACGGCCCTTCGCCCATGCACAGGATGCGATGTGAAGTTCCAGCGTGCGTGACACAAAAGCAAGGGAATACTCAGATGAACCGGCGGCAGCCGCCCGGAGGCGGCTCCCTGTGAATGCTCAAACCGGTTCGGGCACGCCGTCACGCTTGCGCTGGATGCGGTAGTGCAACTTCAGCGCCGACGAGAAGTAGTACATGTTCGGATTGGCGATCACCATCCGGTACTCGTACTCCGTGGCCGGAACGACGATGTCGCCGACCCGGTAGAAATAACTGTCGCCGATGCGGATGGCCTCGGCCCAGTAGTTCATCTCGTCGTCAGGTGGATCGGGGCGCCGTAGCGGCTTCCCGGCCTCGCGGGCGAGTCGGTTGGCCTCGCGCAGATCTCCGGTGCGGTGGGTCCCGATCCGAACCCGGGTGACCTCGGCGTCGAGCGGCGGGGCCGTGCCTTGAGCCGGGACGGTGGCGGCCATCGCTGCGGCGGGAAGGACAGATGCTGCGGCGGCTGCCGCGGTCGACTGGATGAATTCGCGTCTTTTCATGTTGTTACTCCTGTTTAGCGACTTTGCCGACATGGCGGGCGCGCAATCCGGAACAAATCCGCCCGATCCGTTTTCCCGAAGGACGGGGGATCAGCCCGTGTCTGCTCAGGCGGCAGTTCGCCGCCCGCTCACTTGTTGATGCCGAAGGCCTCGGCGACTTCCCGGATTGTCTCCAGTTCGATCATGCGCCACGCGCCGCTGCGCTCGCGCAGCTTGACCTGGCGTACCCCGCGCACCTTCCTGACTTTTCCCGGCAGTGCATGCAGGCGCCGGGTCTCGCCCGACCCCGAGGTGAAGGTCACGTAGAGATACTCCTCCAGCGCGATCGCCCGGTAGAGCAGGGCGAGATCACAGCCTTCCGGACGTGGCTCGCCGCCGGCCGCTTCCGCCCCGACTCGGTACGTCCCGGACTCGGGGTCCCAGCGGACCGGCAGGCCCAATGCGTCGCGCATTGCTTCCAGGTCGTCGCTGATGATGTCGCGCCGCTCCCCCACGGCAGCCATCAACTGACCGATGGTGGCGCCACCCGACTGGCGCAGCAGGGGTTCGAGGAGCGCAACCCGCTCGGGGCGTTCCATCAACCGGACCCGGAGACTGATCAGCGAAACCATCAGGCGGCTTCCCTTTCCGCGAACGGACTGGCCGGGATCACCGCATGGCCGTGGGCCTCGACGAAGGCGACCATCGTGTTGTCGTGGATGTCGAGCACCGGGCGGATCCCGCCGTCCTCGTCGTGCTGGTAGCCGCCGGCGAGGTTCCAGGCGACCGGGATGCCGAGGTGCTTCAGTCCCTCGAACACCGCGCGGTCGCGCCGGTAGAGCTGTTCCGTGGTCAGCCAGCCGCCGAGCGGATCGTCGATGTGCGGGTCGGCGCCGGCCTGGTAGAGCACCAGGTCGCAGCCGGCAAAGCGCTCGAGGATCTTCTTGATCGCGGCAAGGAAGGCTTCGGCCTTGGCCGGGCGGCTGTATTCGCCGGGGCTGTAATGCACGACGTCGTTGTCGAGGTGCAGGCGATCGATGATGTCCTGTGTGCCGTTGCCCCAGTGCTGGTCGAAGTCGAGGATGCCGATCTTGCGCGTCTTGCCTGCGGCCAGCAGGACCGCCGCGGTGACCATCAGCCCGTTGAAGGTGCAGAACCCTCCGGCGAAATCGTAACCGCC
>CAZGPO010000107.1:7116-7737 GCA_964527745.1 uncultured Dechloromonas sp. | reverse complement strand
ACCGAAGTGACCAAGGAGGCGGCGGAGATGATCCTCGCCGACGACAACTTCGCCTCGATCACTGCTGCCGTCAAGGAAGGGCGGACGGTTTACAACAATATCGAGAAAGCGATCCTCTTCCTCTTCCCGACCAACTTCGCGCAGGCGCTGGTCATCGCCGTGGCGATTTTCCTCGGCTTCACGCTGCCGATCACGGCGCCGCAGGTGCTCTGGGTCAACATGGTGACGTCCGTGGCGCTCGGCCTGGTGATTTGCTTCGAGCCGCATGAGTACGATGTCATGAGCCGTTCGCCGCGCGCGGTCGATCGTTCGATCCTGACCGGCTTCGGCATCTGGCGCGTGATTTTCGTCGGGCTGGCGCTGGTCGCCTTCACGCTGTGGGCATTCTTCTGGATGAAGGGACAAGGCGCCTCGGACAACCTGGCGCGCACCGTTGCGGTCAACGCCATTACCATCGGCCAAATCTTCTATCTGCTCAACAGCCGCTTCCTGCTCGATTCGTCGCTGTCGATCACCAGCCACAGGGGTGATGATCCTCCTGATTTCATTTCTGATGGTGATGTGTTCCCGGTTGCATCGATCAATACTGAATTTAACGAGGCTTATCTGACTATTCACAAG
>CAZGPO010000107.1:0-7106 GCA_964527745.1 uncultured Dechloromonas sp. | reverse complement strand
ACTGGCCACAGGGGCAATAAATACTTGCCGATGGGCATTGGCGCGGTGGTTGTGCTGCAACTGCTATTCACCTATGCGCCGCCGTTGCAGGCCGTGTTCGGCAACGAAGCGATTCCACTGCACGTGTGGCCAATCCTGATCGCCGGCGGTGTGTTGTTCTTCCTGGTCGTCGAACTTGAGAAATTCATCATTCGTTCGAACAGTGCGTTGAAACGTGCGGTTACGGCGGTAGAGGCTGGCTCCTAAGCAGATAGGGGCGGTCAGATCGCACCGGCAGCGCGCATGTCGGAGATGCGTGCCGCGTCGTAGCCGAGTGTGGCCAGGACCTCATCGGTGTGGGCGCCGAGTTCCGGCCCGACCCATTCGGTAGCGCCCGGCGTTGCCGATAGTTTGGGGACGATGCCGGGCATGCGGAATTCCTTGCCGTCGGGTAGCCGCGCCGATTCGAACATCTGGCGGGCGATAAATTGCGGGTCGGAAAACATGTCGACCGCGGAATACACCCGCGACGCCGGCACCTCGGCCGCCGCCAGCGTCGCCAGCACGTCGGCCTCGTCGTGCGCGGTACACCAGCGGTCGATCAGCGCATAGATCTCGTCGCGCCGCGCATCGCGGCCGGCATTGTCGGCCAGCCCCGGGTCGTCTGCCAGGTCGGCACGACCGATGGCCAGCATGAAGCGCCGGAAAATAGCATCGCCGTTGGCGCCGATCGTCACATGCTTGCCATCGCGCGTCGTGTGGGTGTTGGACGGCGTGATGCCGGGCATGATGTTGCCGGTGCGCTCGCGCACGAAGCCGAAGACGTCGAATTCGGGCACCAGCGATTCCATCATCGCGAATACCGGTTCGTAGAGCGCCACATCGACCACCTGACCCTGCCCGCCATTCACTTCCTTGTGCCGCAGGGCCATCAGTGCACCGATGGCGCCCCACAGTGCGGCGATCGAATCGCCGATCGAGATGCCGGTGCGCACCGGCGGCCGGTCGGGAAAGCCGGTGATATAGCGCAACCCGCCCATCGACTCGCCGACCGCGCCGAAGCCCGGCTGATCCTTGTAAGGTCCGGTCTGGCCGAAGCCGGACAGGCGCACCATGACCAGGCCCGGATTGTCGGCTTTGAGTTGCTCCCAGCCCAGCCCGAGCTTGTCCAGCACGCCGGGCCGGAAATTCTCGACCAGGATATCGGCCCCGGCGATCAGCTTGCGCACGAAGTCGCGTCCTTCGGGGTGTTTCAGGTTGGCCGTCACCGACTTCTTGTTGCGCGCCTGCACGTACCACCACAGCGAGGTGCCCTCGTACAGCTTGCGCCATTTGCGCAGCGGATCGCCGCCGTCCGGTGCCTCGACCTTGATTACCTCGGCACCGAACTCGGCCATGATCCGCGTGCAGAACGGGCCGGCGATCAGCGTGCCGAGTTCGACGACCTTGAGGCCGGCCAACGGCTTTGGCGTTTCGCTCATTTCAGGGTTCCCAATGTTCGACATGCATTTTTGCCCCGAAAAGCCGGTCGACCGTGGCCGTCACGGCCAATGGCGCACCGCTGGTCGCCACCGTCAGCCGACCCTGCCCGCCACCAAGCAGGCCACCCGCCGCCAACAGGCGTTCGAGCTGACGGGCGACCGGTTCGCCGGTATCGAGCAGCGTCACGCCGGCCGGCATGCGCCGGGCAATTGCCTCCGCTACCCAAGGATAGTGCGTGCAGCCAAGGGCCAGGACGTCGATGCCGAGATCACCCAGCGGAGTGACGAAGCGATCGAGCAGCGCCTCCACTTCGGCGCTGGCTGGCCCGTACTGTTCGATCGCCTCGGCCAGCCCCGGGCAGGCCTGGGCATGAACGCGAACATGGCCCGCATGGTTCTCGACCAGCCGGCGAAAGCGCGGGCTCTCGACCGTCCGCGTCGTCGCCATCACCGCGACGGCGCCGCTCCGGGTCAGGGCCGTCGCCGGCTTGACCGCCGGTTCGATGGCTACCACCGGCAGATCGACCGCAGCGCGGATCGCCTCGGCCGCTGCCGCCGTCGCCGTGTTGCAGGCGACGACCAGCGCCTTGACCCCGCGCCGCGCCAGCGCCCGCGCGATCAGCACGCCGCGCTCACGCAGGAAGGCTTCCGTGCGGTCGCCATAGGGCAGGAACTGCGTATCGGCGAAATACAGGAAATCCTCGCGCGGCAAGCGATCGAGCAAGGCCCGCAAAACCGTCAGGCCGCCAAGTCCGGAATCAAAAACGCCGATGGGATGGGAGGTCAATTGGTGCGTTCAAATGAATGGTGGCAACCGCCGTTTTCGACTAAATGCAGACGAACCGTGTCCATCATGTTCAAGGTTGGAATCAGCTTACACAAGTCATGAATGCGTGCGGCCCGACATAGCCATTCACTACCTGCCACATGTCTTGCGCGCGATGTAGTAGCCATAACTGACATAAGGCTTGTGACGTTCATAGATATCGATCTCATGCTCTTCCGCCGCAACAATGGCCTTGGCCGCGTCATTTGATTTGTACGCTTCCAGAAAAGCCTTAAAGCGCTTCTGCATTGGGCGGTAATACGCATCAAGCCAGCATTGCTCTGGAAGGACAAAGTAGCCCAATGGCGTGAAGCCGTTTCGTTCGAGGACGGCCATTTTCGAAGAGGCGGTATCGACTTCTGGATATTGCGCTTGCCAATGCGACTCAAGTTCGGCAGGGCGATCATCTGTAAGCCAAGTCAGCTCGGAAACAGCGAGGATGCCGCCCGGCTTGAGAAAGCAACGCCATTCCCGCACGCCCTTTTCGAAGCCGATATTGTAGATCGCGCCTTCCGACCAGATTGCATCCAGTGTTTCCGGGGCAATCGTAAGCGCATCCATGGATGCGACCTCGCTGGCGATGCGTTTGGCTACTCCGGCCTTTATCGCGCGCTCCTTGAGAACATCGAGAAATCCCGGCAGGCAGTCGATCGCAACGATGTCGGCATCGAGTTCGCTCGCCAGAACAAGCGTCGAGGAGCCTGTGCCGCAACCGATGTCGGCGATTTTTAGGCCATGGCGGTTTCGAAGGCCAGACAGTTCGATTGCTCGGCGGGTTTCCGCATCGCCACCGGGCCCTTGTCGGACGCCCTCAATATGCAGGTCGATAAGCAGTTGCAAGTCTTCCATTCATCATCTTTGTCGTTTTTACGATCTTAACGCGACACTATGGCAGGTTTCTGAATAAATCAGCTGTTTCAATGACAGCTATCAGGCTGGGGAAAATTTCCGCTTGGCCGATCGCCGCTGTTTTCACTTCCTCGTAAACAGCGTCTCGCGCAGCAGCAACACGTTCCGGGCTTTTTTCCGGCGCCGCACCAGTTCTTTGGGGGGCAGGGGTGTTTGTCGAAGTTCGGAAGTCATTCTTGGATCACCAAAAGAAAGCCCCCATGCGGGGGCCTAAAATCAATCAGTCAGGACGACGCGTTACATGCGGGCGATCATCGCATCGCCGAATTCGGAACACGATAACTCGTCGGCATCTTCCATCAGACGGGCAAAGTCATAGGTCACCTGCCTGGCGCCAATTGCTGCTTCCATCGCCTTGATAACGAGGTCGGCCGCCTCGAACCAGCCGAGGTGGCGCAACATCATCTCGGCCGAAAGGATCAGCGAACCCGGGTTAACCTTGTCCAGCCCGGCGTACTTCGGCGCCGTGCCGTGGGTTGCCTCGAAGCAGGCATAATGGTCGGAAATGTTGGCGCCCGGGGCGATGCCGATGCCGCCAACCTGCGCCGCCAGCGCGTCGGAAATGTAGTCGCCGTTCAGGTTGGTGGTGGCGATCACGTCGTACTCGGCCGGGCGCAGCAGGATCTGCTGCAGGAAAGCATCGGCGATCGAGTCCTTGATGATGATCTCGCGCCCGCTGTTCGGGTTCTTGAACTTGCACCACGGTCCGCCGTCGATCAGTTCGGCACCGAATTCCTCGCGTGCAACCTTGTAGGCGGTGTCACGGAACAGGCCTTCCGTGAATTTCATGATGTTGCCCTTGTGCACGATGGTCACCGACTTGCGGTCGTTGTCGATGGCGTACTTGATGGCGGCACGAACGAGACGCGTGGTGCCTTCGATTGAAATCGGCTTGATGCCGATGCCGGAAGATTCCGGGAAGCGGATCTTCTTGACGCCCATTTCCTTATGCAGGAAATCGATGACTTTCTTGCAGGCATCGCTGTTGGCGGCCCATTCGACACCGGCGTAGATGTCTTCGGTATTCTCGCGGAAGATGACCATGTTGGTCAGTTCCGGATTCTTGAGCGGCGACGGCACGCCCTTGAAATACTGCACCGGGCGCACGCACTGGTAGAGATCGAGTTCCTGGCGCAAGGCCACATTCAGCGAACGGATGCCGCCGCCGACCGGCGTCGTCATCGGCCCCTTGATCGACACCGAATACTCCTTCAGCGCATCGAAGGTTTCCTTGGGAAACCACTCATCCGGCCCGTACAGACGGGTCGATTTCTCGCCGGCAAACACTTCCATCCAGTAAATCTTCTTTTTTCCGCCATAAGCCTTGTCGACCGCAGCGTCGATCACCTTCATCATCACCGGCGTGATGTCGATGCCGATGCCGTCACCTTCGATGAAGGGAATGATCGGGTTGTCGGGAACCGTTTGTCCCGGAACAATTTTCGAGCCGCCTTGCGGAACCTTGATGTGTGATGACATATTCACTCCTTGCGTTGTTACGGGGATGGCCCGAGCGGCCTGCCGTCTCCGGCGCGCTTTCATCCGACGGGCAGTGAAGCGAATTATGGAGCAAAACGGGCGAGGCTGTCAGTGCTCGAAAGCCATTCGCCGCTCGCCACCCCGTCCCTCACCCTCCAGGCGCGGGGCCCGGAAACGCCTGGAGAACGCCGCCGCGGGCATTTCCACCCAGCGATGGAAAACCCAGGCGCAGGCCAGACTGCCCAGGAAAGCGACCAACAAGCCGACGACCGCCATTACCGGTGTATTCCAGCCCATTCGCGCCCACAGCGCGCCGATCAGCACCAGGACCGGGAAATGAACCAGAAACAGGCTGAACGACACCTTCCCCAGAGCGTTAATCCAGCGGCTGCGCGGCCAGCGCTGCCCGAGTCCAGAATGTTCGGCAACGAACAGGACCATCCCGAAGAACATGGCGATCAACAAGCGCCAGCGCCATTCGTACAGCACTGCAACAAGCATCAGGCCCTGGAAGGCAAAAAATTCGTACCCTGAGCGGCGCACAACGGCCTTGTGCACCAGAATGCCCATGAAGAAATAAGGAACGAAATACAGCGCCCAGCTCTCTCCGGTCGGATCGAGGTTGAAATGAAACAAGGAGTAGATCGAGCTAGCCCAACCCAGCAACGCAACCAGACCGTCGCCCCCCTTGCCGAAACGTTGCTGCAGAACCATCACGAAAGCGTAGCCGAAGCTGAGCTGGAAATTGATGCAGACAAACCAGAGCCCGGCCGACAAGGCCTCGTACCCCAAAATGTCCTGCAGGAAGAACAGGTGGGCGAGAAACTGCATGAGCGATACCGGCTGACCCAGCACATCGTCCGGCACCCAGCCACGCGCGAACTCATAAATTGGAAGGATCGCCAGGACGATCGCCAGATAGGGCAATCCGAGCCTCGAGTAGCGCTGAATGACGAAACGCCCCAGCTGATTGAAGCGCCAGACCCGGGTGCCGATCGTTTGCGCGGCGACGAAACCGCCGAGGACGAAAAATACCTGGCTGGCACGGGCGTACCTTGCCAGCCAGGACAAGAAGTCGCCTAACAAGGGAGCAGCCCATTCGCTCAACGGCGCATAGAGCGCAAAGTGGTGCCAGAGGATGGTGAGCGCGGCAAACGCGCGCAGGGCCTGAATGAAGGAAGGCTGGACAGACGATGTCATGAACGCTCGAAACAAGCAAAACGTGCCATTATCCCATACCGTCGGTCAGGCTGCGACAGCTTTGGGGGAAAGACGGCATTCGTTCACCGCATGCCTGGCGGCGATCAGGCGAGACTGCAACGCTTTGCCACAAAAACAGCTCGCCAATAAAAAAGCGAAGGTCCGAGGACCTTCGCTTTTCCGTTCAGCCAGCACCGTAGCCGGCGGTTTACCGGGGATCAGGTGCGCGCCGCTTTCAGCGCGGCATTGAACGTGGCGCTCGGCCGCATGACCGCCTTGCACTTCTCGGAGTCGACCAGGTAGTAGCCGCCAATGTCGGCAGGCTTGCCCTGCGCCGCCTTGAGCTCGTCGGCGATTTTTTGCTCGTTCTCGCTCAAGGTCTTGGCCAGGGGCGCAAAATGCGCCTGCAGTTCCTTGTCCTCGGTCTGAGCGGCCAGCGCCTCGGCCCAGTACATGGCCAGGTAGAACTGGCTGCCCCGGTTGTCCAGTTCACCGGTACGCGGCGACGGCGACTTGTTGTTGTCGAGCAGCTTGCCGGTGGCATCATCCAGCGTCTTGGCGAGAATCTTGGCTTTGTTGTTGCCGGTCTTGATACCCAGATCTTCGAGCGACACCGCCAGGGCGAGGAATTCGCCGAGCGAATCCCAGCGCAGATGGTTTTCCTCGACCAGTTGCTTGACATGTTTCGGCGCCGAACCGCCGGCACCGGTTTCATACATGCCGCCACCGGCCATCAGCGGCACGATGGAGAGCATTTTGGCACTGGTGCCGAGTTCCATGATCGGGAACAGGTCGGTCAGATAGTCGCGCAGGATGTTGCCGGTCACCGAAATGGTGTCGAGGCCACGCATGACCCGCTCCAGCGTGTAACGCATGGCGCGCACTTGCGACATGTGCTGGATGTCGAGGCCGCTGGTGTCATGATCCTTGAGGTAGGTCTCGACCTTCTTGATCAGCTCGGCTTCGTGCGGCCGGTAGGGGTCGAGCCAGAAGACTGCCGGCACGCCGGAGTTGCGCGTCCAACCTGATGACCGGCGCCTGGCCGAAGTCGGCTGGCGGCGGCCGGACCTCGGCACCGTCGTGCGCACGCTCGGCGATGGCCAGCCCCAGGCGGACCTCCGGGGCACCCGCACCGTGCGAGTGCCCGTGTGAGTGGCCGTGACCGTGTGAGTGACCGTGACCGTCGTGGCCGTGGGAGTCATCGGCGCCGGAGTGGCCGTGCTCGTTCTGGT
>CAZGPO010000106.1:0-7776 GCA_964527745.1 uncultured Dechloromonas sp. | reverse complement strand
TTGAATCTGGTAATGATACTATTAATGTAACACGCATTGATGATAGAACCGGCTGTAAATCACAAGGGGTTTTTGTAGTGCAAGTTAACCCAAAACCCCAAGTTGACTTTACATATGCTCCTATGGGTAATGAGATGTTCAAGTTTTCATACACCGGACCTTCCGAAAGAGGATTATCTTATGAATGGACTATTGAAGGGGTTTCATACTCGAAAAAAACTATTGAACATTTTAGTAGTACAAGCAATAGTTCAATTGTTACACTCGAAGTGAAAGATAGAAACAAATGTGTTAATGTTGTTCAAAAGGAGGTGCCGTTTAATAAATATGTTATTTCAATTCCACAAGCAATAACAGTTTCAAGTAATTCATTTTCAGAAAAAGGGTTGTTACCTTTTACCAACACCGGGGCGTGCCGTGCGGGCCTGGCGGCTGCGCGTGCGCGACGAGGAGGTCGCTTTCGATGACCGCATTTGGGGACGGCAGACCCAGAATCTCGAACGCGATGTCGGCGATTTCGTGCTGCGCCGGGCCGACGGTTTGTACGCCTATCAACTGGCTGTTGCGGTCGACGACGAATTTCAGCGAATTTCCGATGTCGTGCGCGGTGCCGACCTGATCGCTTCGACGCCGCGCCAGATCTGGCTGCAACGCTGCCTCGGTTATACGACGCCGCGTTACGCCCATCTGCCGCTGGCGACCAATGCCGCCGGCGAGAAACTGTCGAAGCAGTCGCGGGCGCCGGCGGTGCGCGCTGACCGGCCGGGGCCGGAACTGGTCGCCGCCCTGCGCTTTCTTGGCCAGCCGGCGCCCGAAGAACTGGTGCGGGCAAGTGTGGCGGAAATCTGGAACTGGGCTTTCGGGCACTGGAGATTTGCCGCCATTCAGCGCCAGATGCCTGCGGTGATCACTTCTTCGCATCCGGATTCGATTCGTCCGCCCGCCAGTGCTTCGGGCCATAGCCGGTAATGCCGACCAGTGCGCGGACGATGGTGTAGCTGAGCCAGCGCAGGAAGCGCGAATGGAGGGGTTGGCGGGTGAGTTCCTCGGCCGACATCTCGCGCGCGCCGATCTGAATGGCTTCGCTCAGGCTGGCGCGCAGCTCGCCGGCGAAATGCCGGTCGCGGACGACGACATTGGCTTCCTTGGCCAGCAACAGGCTGAACGGATCGATGTTCGATGAGCCGACGGTTGCCCACTGGCCGTCAATGACGGCGACCTTGGCGTGCATGAAGCTGCGCTCGTATTCGAAGATCCGGAAGCCGGCCGCCAGTGCCGCTGCATACATCGCCTGCGTCGCGTAGCGTAGCAGCGGATGATCGGTCTTGCCCTGCATCAGGACGATGATCCTGACGCCGCGCTGTGCCGCTGCGCGGAGCGCGCGTCCGAAGCGGACGCCGGGCAGGAAGTAGGCGTTGGCGATCAGGATTTCTTCCTGCGCCTCGTCGATCGCCTTGATGTAGGCGTGCAGGATGTCGTTGCGGTGGCGGATGTTGTCGCGGATCAGAAAAGCTGCTGTCTGCGTGCCGACTTCGGCAGATTGGGTGGGCAACTTGCGCGTCAGCCGGAAACGGCGCTTGAAATTGGCCCATGACACGATCTCCCACATGTGCCTGACGGCATGGTGGGCCTGGCGCAATATCGGTCCTTCGATGCGGACTGCGTAGTCGAAGCGTGGGCGCATTTCCGGCGGCGCGTTGTTGTCGTCGACCACGTTGATGCCGCCGACGAAAGCCAGGCGGCCGTCGATCACCACCAGTTTGCGGTGCAGGCGGCGCAGGCGGTGGCGACGCAGGCGAAAACGTGCCAGCTCCGGGCGATACGACATGGCGAAGACGCCGCTGGCAACCAGGCGCTCCTTGAAATCCTGGTCGAAATTACGGGCGCCGAAGCCGTCGACCAGAACGCGCACCTGGAGCCCGCGCGCTGCCGCGCGGCACAGTGCATTCGTGACTTCATGGCCGATTTTGTCGTCGGCGTAGATGTAGGTTTCGAGATGGATCTCGAATCGGGCAGCTTCGATTTCGGCAAGCAGGGCCGGGAAATACTCGCTTCCCGAATTCAGCAGTTTGATCTGGTTTCCGGGTAGAAAGTCAGCGTCCATGGTGTGCGAGGTGGGCCGACAGCGCCGCGTGGTCCGAAATCGCCGACCACGGCTGCCCGAAATGGACTTCGGTCCGCTGCACCTCGAAGCCGCGCACGTAGATGCGGTCGAGGCGGAACATCGGCAATGCGGCAGGGAAGCTGCGGACGGGCTTTCCCGGCCGCCCCGGGGCGCTGAATACCTCGGTCAGTCCGAGTCGCTGTGCCATTTTGTGGCCGGCACGGTTGCTCCAGTCGTTGAAATCGCCGGCGATGATCAGCGGCTCCTTGGCGTCGGAAACCGCTTCGAGGTAGTCGGCCAGGGCTGCCGTCTGCCGGCGGCGCGAATAGCCGAACAGCGACAGATGCACGCAGACGCAATGCGCCGGCTGGCCGTCGGGCAGTTCGATCCGGCAGTGCAGCAGGCCGCGCTTCTCGAACTGGAGATGGGTCACGTCCTGATTATGGCTGTGCAGGATCGGAAATCGCGACAGGATCGCATTGCCGTGGTGGCCGTGGTCATAGGCCATGTTCTGGCCATAGGCGGCCGAGTGCCAGACATTTTGCGCGAGGAACTCGTACTGCGGTTCGCTCGGCCAGTCGCCGTGCGTCTCGGCGTGGCCGAGGTGCAGGCCCTGGACCTCCTGCAGAAAAACGATGTCGGGATTCAGGTGGCGCAGGCGTTCACGCAGCTCGTGGATCATCATCCGCCGGTTGAACTGCGAGAAACCTTTGTGGATATTGAAGGTCGTGACGTGCAGCGCGGGTTTGCTCATGATTCAGGAAATCGCCAGCATCCGGTCGAGGGCCAGTTTGGCCAGCTTGGCCTCATGTTCGGGCACTTTGATCTGATTGACGACCTTGCCTTCGGCCAGATTTTCCAGCGTCCAGGCGAGGTGCTGCGGGTCGATGCGCTGCATCGTCGAGCACATGCAGATCGTCGTCGCCATGAACTGGACGATCTTGTTCTGCGGCAGCACTTCCTTGGCCAGGCGATCGACCAGGTTCAGTTCGGTGCCGACCAGCCAGCGTGTGCCTTCCGGCGCCTCCTTGATCGTCCTGACGATGTGCTCGGTCGAGCCGACGTAATCGGATGCAGCACAAACTTCGAAGTTGCACTCCGGGTGAGCGATCACCCTGCCTTCCGGATACTTGGCACGGAAGGCGTCGATCTGCGGTTTCTGGAACATCTGATGTACAGAACAATGGCCTTTCCAGAGCAGGATTTTTGCCTTTTTTATCTGGTCGACCGTAAGACCGCCCGTTTCCAGATCGGGGTCCCATACGACCATTTCGTCCATCGGAACGCCCAGGTTGTGCCCGGTCCAGCGGCCGAGATGCTGATCCGGGAAGAACAGCACTTTCGGGCGCCGTTGGAACGCCCATTTGGCGATGGTGCCGGCATTCGACGAGGTGCACACGATGCCGCCATGCTCGCCGCAGAAGGCTTTGAGATCAGCGGCCGAGTTGATGTAGGTGACGGGCGTGACCTCTTCGTCGGCGTTCAATACCTCGTTCAACTCGCGCCAGCAGCGTTCGACCTTGGCCAGATTGGCCATGTCGGCCATCGAGCAGCCGGCGGCGAGGTCGGGCAGGATGGCGATCTGGTTGGGTGCGGTCATGATGTCGGCGACTTCGGCCATGAAATGCACGCCGCAGAATACAACATATTCGGAATCAGCCTGCGACGCCAGGCGCGACAGCTTCAGCGAATCGCCGGTCAGGTCGGCGTGCTGATAGACGTCCGCGCGCTGGTAGTGGTGGCAGAGGATGATGGCTTTCTTGCCCAGCCTGGCGCGGGCAGCCTGGATGCGCGCCTGGCAATCCTGGTCGGCAAGGCTGTTGAAGGGTGCGAAGGCGATGGGGGTAGATTGCATACTGATCTCTTGAAAACGGTCTGTTTTGTGTTTCGGTGCGATACGGCGAGCGGCAGAGTCCTGGTCAATGCGCTTCCATAAGCGCTAACTGTTAGAATCCGGGTCCGATAGTATAGGGCACAGCGAATGGGTCACGAACACCACCATCACGGAATGAGTGCTGCATCATCGCCGGCTGACCGCGCTGCCGAGGCGCAACGCGCGACCTGGATCAGTGTTGCGGTCAACCTGCTGATGACCATCGTTCAGATACTGGTCGGCTGGATCGGGAATTCCCAGTCTTTGATCGCCCACGGACTGCATTCGTTCTCCGATCTGCTCTCCGATTTTCTGGTCATTTACGCCACCCGTCAGAGCGCCCATCCGGCCGATGCCGAGCATCCCTACGGCCACGCGCGCGTCGAAACCGCGGCGACGCTGATTCTCGGGGCTTCGCTGGCCTTGATCGGCGGCTTCATTCTGTGGGAGTCTGGGTTGCGCCTGCAGCATGTCGAACTGCTGCCCCCCGTCGAGTGGCTGGCATTCTGGGTGGCTGTGGCGACGGTAGTGACCAAGGAGGGCCTTTATCGTTACCTGATTCGTGTCGCCGAACGCCTGCGCTCGCAGTTGCTGACCGGCAACGCATTGCATACGCGGGCCGACGCCGCGTCGGCGCTGGTGGTCGTGGTCGGCATTGGTGGCGCCCTGCTCGGCTGGGGTTTCCTCGACCTGCTGGCGGCGGCGCTGATGGGTTTCATGATCCTGCGCATGGGCGTCGAACTGGCCTGGGGTGCGCTCAAGGAACTCATCGATACCGGGCTTGACGACGCCCAGGTCGAAGCGATCCATGCGACCCTGCTGGCGACGCCGGGAGTGCGCGGCCTGCATGAACTGCGGACCCGGCGCATGGCGCATCAGGCGCTGGTCGACGCGCATGTGCTGGTCGATGCGCGGATCAGCGTTTCGGAGGGCCACCGAATCGCCGAGTCGGCGCGCGCTGCCGTGCTGAAAGAGCACCCCGACGTCCTCGATGTGCTGGTTCATATCGACCCCGAGGATGATCTCGGCCCCGACTTCGGCGTCGCTCGCTTGCCGTCGCGCGAGGCGCTACTCGAAGAACTGGGTGTTCTTCTGTCCAGTTTGCCGGCGCCCGAGCATGTCGTGCTGCATTACCTGGGCGGACGTGTCGAAGTCGAAGTGTTTCTCGCGCATGACGTTTTCGCGGATATTTCGGGGCTGAGGGCGGCTGAAGCGATGCTCGCCGAGCGGATCAAGGACCATCCGGCGATCCGCAGCATTTCGCTGAATTTCCGCATCGCACCAGAATAGTGCCAACAATGCTTTTTGTGCACTTAATTGGTGCGTTCAATGGGCGCGTGATTGCCGGATGTCCTTGTGGCAAAATGAAGTGCTTTGCTGGAAGTGGCTGGCATACTTTCTGCTAATTCTACCCTGTGAGCTTTTTTTGATTGTCACCGGCCGCGCCGGTTTTTTTTGAATAGTTAGGAGATTGACGGTTATGGCAACCCCGCAAGACGTGATGAAGATGGTCAAGGAGAACGACGCCAAGTTCGTCGATTTCCGCTTTACCGATACCCGTGGCAAAGAACAGCACGTCACCGTGCCGGTCTCCGCTTTCGACGAAGACAAGTTCGAGAACGGTCACGCCTTCGACGGTTCGTCGATCGCCGGATGGAAAGGCATCCAGGCTTCCGACATGCAGTTGATGCCGGATCCGAACACTGCCTATGTCGATCCCTTCTTTGACGAAACCACCGTCGTTCTGACCTGCGATGTTGTCGATCCCGCCGATGGCCGCGGCTATGACCGCGATCCGCGCTCGATCGCCAAGCGTGCCGAAGCCTATCTGAAGTCGTCCGGTATTGGCGACACCGCCTATTTCGGTCCGGAACCCGAATTCTTCATCTTCGACTCCGTTGAATGGAATGTCGATATGTCCGGTTGCAACCTGAAGATCTACTCTTCCGAAGCGGCCTGGACCTCCGGCGAGAAGAGCGAAGGCGGCGGCGGCACGGGCCACCGCCCGACGGTCAAGGGTGGCTATTTCCCGGTTCCCCCGGTCGACAGCCTGCACGACATCCGTTCGGCCATGGTTCTGGCTCTCGAAAGCCTGGGGGTGCCGGTCGAAGTTCATCACCACGAAGTTGCGACCGCCGGCCAGTGCGAAATCGGCACCGTGTTCAGCACCTTGGTCAAGCGCGCCGACTGGACGCAGATTCTCAAGTACGTCGTGCACAATGTGGCCCACCAGTACGGCAAGACTGCCACCTTCATGCCGAAGCCGATCGTTGGCGACAACGGTTCGGGCATGCACGTTCACCAGTCGATCTGGAAGGATGGCAAGAACCTGTTCGCCGGTGACGGCTATGCCGGCCTGTCCGAACTGGCCCTGTTCTACATCGGCGGCATCATCAAGCATGCCAAGGCGCTAAACGCCATCACCAACCCGGGCACCAACTCCTACAAGCGTCTGGTTCCGCACTACGAAGCGCCGGTCAAGCTGGCTTATTCGGCCAAGAACCGTTCCGCTTCGATCCGCATCCCGCACGTCGCTTCGACCAAGGCACGCCGTATCGAGACCCGTTTCCCGGATCCGATCGCCAACCCGTATCTGTGCTTCTCGGCGCTGATGATGGCCGGTCTGGATGGCATCAAGAACAAGATCCACCCGGGCGACCCGGCCGACAAGAACCTGTACGACCTGCCGCCGGAAGAAGATGCGCTGATCCCGACCGTATGTGCCAGCCTCGAGGAAGCACTGGCGGCACTGGACGCGGATCGCGAGTTCCTGACCGCCGGTGGTGTCTTCTCCAGCGAGTGGATCGATGCCTTCATCGCGCTCAAGATGGACGAAGTCAACAAGGTTCGCATGACCACGCACCCGGTCGAGTTCGATCTTTACTATTCTTGTTGATCGGAGCTGTATCCGAAAAGGGCGGGTTTTCCCGCCCTTTTTTTATGCGCGGTTTGTTGTGTGGGACTTAACTCCGGTAAACTGGAAATGTTAAGAGGAACAATGACGATGACACGCATCACACTGGCTGCCCTTCTCGTTACGCTTGCCCTGCCGGCATCGGCGCAGACCATTTATCGCTGCATCGATGCGGATGGCGGCATGCTGATCTCGAATACGCGGGTGAACAAGAGTTGCAAGCCGGTGGTCATTACCCAGGACGCGACGATTCCGGCGCCCAGGAAGCCGGCTGGCGCTGCGGCAACGCCAACTCCATCAGGCTTTCCGAGGATTCAGGAGGATACCCAGAAGGCACGCGACAACGATCGCAAGCATATCTTGGAGCAGGAACTGGCGACCGAGCAGCGCAACCTGGAGCAGGCGCAACGCGAACTTGCCGAACAGCAGTCGCTGCGCCCTGCCGAAAGCCCGACGACGACGCTTGATCGCGTGCAACCCTACAAGGATCGGGTCGGGCAGCACGAGCGCAACATCAGTGCCATCCAGAAGGAACTTTCCGGCCTGCGCTGATCAGTTGGCGGCCGGCTTGACCTTGTACCAGGCCGCGTAGAGAGCCGGCAGGAAGAGCAGGGTCAGTCCGGTGGCGATGATCAGGCCGCCCATGATGGCAACTGCCATCGGCCCGAAGAAGTCGTTGCGCGACAACGGTACCATGGCCAGCACTGCAGCCGCTGCGGTCAGCACGATCGGGCGGAAGCGCCGTACCGTCGATTCGACGATCGCTTCGCGGCGTGCCTTGCCGGCTGCCAGATCCTGTTCGATCTGGTCGACCAGAATGACCGAATTGCGCATGATCATGCCGAACAGCGCGATGGTGCCGAGCAGCGCCATGAAGCCGAAAGG
>CAZGPO010000105.1:0-7809 GCA_964527745.1 uncultured Dechloromonas sp. | reverse complement strand
AAAGATAGCGTCCAATATGGACAAGAGGACGCTTGTGTATGACACAATGTTTTCCATGGCCGATGAACTCTCCTCACGGGGGAGGGGGGTCATCCTTGATGCCACATTTGTTACCCAGACTCTCAGGAAGAGGGCTGCCGGTGTGGCCGCGAAAAACCGGAAAACATTCATTATACAGCAGACCCAGTGCCCACAGGAATACTCTCTGGACAAGATTTCCAAAAGAACCAAAGAAAATTACGAGTCCAATGCCCTTACGGAGCAGGCCTATCTGAACAACAAGAACAAATTCGAGCCGGTGGACATTGACGAGCTCAAAGGCCTGTATCCCGGGCTGGACATAGTGCATCTCCTGGTTGACACAGCCTCCGATTCGGACGATGAATGGTTCGTGATTGGGAAAGTTGAACGATAAGAGGACGGGCTGAAGGCTCCTCGTTCTGTATCCTTCAGCCTATAGCTTTCAGACAGATAATCCGGTAATTATTCGTAAACGTCAAACTCCACTCTACGGTTCAGGGCTCGGTCCTCTTCGGTGTCATTCGATGCGGTCGGCATGCTCTCTCCATAAGCCTTTACGGCAATTCTTTCCGGAGAAATAGTCGAATTCTTCAACAGATATCCTTTTACGACGTTTGCCCTTTTCAGTGAGAGGGCATTGTTGTATTCTTCTGTGCCGGTACTGTCCGCGTGACCCGATAACACGATGGATAGCAGGGGTTTGTTTGTCATTGCCGTGGATACATTCTCCAGAAGCGTGCGGTAAGATGGCTGTATATCGGACCTGTCATGGTCAAAGTAGATGACGGGTTGCATATCTGAGAATATGTCCGAATTGGCTTGTTTTCCCTCGGTTTTTGAGGCAAGCCAATCACGCGCGCCTGGGTGTCCCAGAGCGGCGGCGGTTTCCACCTCTACGCGAAAATTGCGCCGCACTTGAGCGCCAATGCGGTGATCGCTTCCAACACTTCGGGCCTGTCGATCAACACGCTGGCCGAGGGCATGCCGGAAGCAGTGCGTCCGCGCTTCTGCGGCATTCATTTTTTCAACCCGCCGCGTTACATGCATCTGGTCGAGATCATCGCCACGCGCAGTACCGATGCGACGACGCTCGATGCGCTGGAAACCTGGTTGACCTCGCGTCTCGGCAAGGGCGTCATCCGCGCCCTTGATACGCCGAATTTCGTTGCCAACCGCATCGGCGTGTTTTCGATTCTTGCGGTCATGCACCACACCGCCGCCTTCGGCCTTGGCTTCGACGAAGTCGACGCGCTGACCGGTCCGCGCATCGGCCGCCCGAAGAGCGCCACCTATCGTACTGCCGACGTTGTCGGCCTCGATACCCTGGCCCACGTCGTCAAGACCATGCAGGACACCCTGCCCAATGACCCGTGGCATGGTTATTTCAAGACGCCGGAATGGTTGGCGGCATTGATCGCCAAGGGTGCGCTCGGCCAGAAAACCCGTTGCGGCATTTTCCGCAAACAGGGCAAGGAAATTCAGGTGCTCGATGTTGCCGCACAGGATTACCGGACTACGGCCGGCGTCATCGCCGATGAAGTCGCAGCCATCCTGAAGATCAGGAATCCCGCCGAAAAATTCGCCGCGCTGCGTGCCTCAGCACATCCGCAGGGGCAGTTCCTGTGGGCCATCTTCCGCGACATTTTCCATTACGCTGCCGTCCATCTGGAAAACGTCGCCGATAACGCCCGCGACCTCGACCTCGCCATGCGCTGGGGCTTCGGCTGGACGCAAGGCCCGTTCGAAACCTGGCAGGCTGCCGGCTGGTCAGATATCGCGCAGGCCATCGCTGCCGACATCACTGCCGGCAAGACCATGAGCAACGCCCACCTGCCGGCCTGGGTGCTGGAAAGCGGCCGTACTGGCGTCCATACGCCGCAGGGGTCGTATTCGGCCAGCCGCAATGCTTACGCGGCGCGTTCGGCACTGCCGGTCTACCAGCGTCAGCTTTTCCCCGAGCGCGTGCTTGGCGAAGGTGCAGCAACACCGGAGAAGTCCGGCGAGACGCTGTACGAGAACGACGGCGTCCGGTTGTGGCGGATTCCTGCGGTCGACGCCGGAATCGGCATCATTTCCGTCAAGTCGAAGATGCATACCATCGGTAACGAGGTGCTGGATGGCGTCATCGCTGCCGTACGCCAGGCCGAACAGACGCTGGATGGCGTCGTTGTCTGGCATGAGGCGCCGTTCGCCGTTGGCGCCAACCTGCAACAGGTCGGCGAGGCCTGCGCGGCTGGCATGTTCGACATTCTGGAAAAGACGGTCGAGAAGTTCCAGCGCGCTTCGCAAACGCTGAAATACGCCCAGGTGCCGACCGTGACTGCAGTGCAGGGCATGGCGCTGGGCGGCGGCTGCGAGTTCCTGATGCATGCCGGCAAGCGCGTGATGGCGCTGGAGAGTTATGTCGGTCTTGTCGAAGCCGGTGTCGGCCTGATCCCGGCTGGTGGTGGCTGCAAGGAATTCGCCGTGCGTGCCGCCGAGTGGGCTGCCCAGTCGGCGACGCCGGGGGAGGTGTTCAACTTCCTGCAACCGGTGTTCCAGAATGTCGCCATGGCCAAGGTGGCCAAGAGCGCGCTCGAAGCGATCGACATGGGCTTTGCCAAGCCTTCGGATACCATCCTTTTCAATGCCCATGAACTGCTGTTCGTGGCGATCCGCGAAGCGCGGGCGATGGCCGATGCCGGCTATGCGCCGCCGCTGATGCCGCGTGCCATTCCGGTGGCCGGCCGCAGCGGCATCGCGACGCTGGAGATGATGCTGGTCAACATGAAGGAAGGCGGCATGATTTCGGCTCACGACTACAAGGTGGCGAAGGCCGCCGCGACCGCCCTGTGCGGTGGCGACATCGAGACCGGCAGTCTGGTCGATGAGGAATGGCTGCTCACCGTCGAGCGCCGGCTCTTTGTCGAATTGCTCAAGACGCCAGAAAGCCAGGCGCGCATCAAGCACATGCTCGAAACCGGCAAGCCGCTCAGGAACTGAGACAAGGCGTTAACGCGGATGACGCGGGTTCAACGGATCGAATCCAATGAGAACCCGCGTCAAATACACAGAATTTAAGGAATCGCTATGACCAAACAAATTCAGGACGCCTACATCGTCGCCGCCACCCGTCTGCCCGTCGCCAAGCGCAATGGCATGTACAAGCACGTGCGCCCGGACGACATGCTGGCCTACGTCATCAAAACCGTTGTCGCCCAAGTGCCGGGCATCGATCCGGCACGCATCGGCGACGTCATTGTCGGCTGTGCCATGCCGGAAGCCGAGCAGGGCATGAACGTTGCCCGTATCGGCCTCTTGCTGGCCGGGTTGCCGATCACCGTCCCGGGCATCACGATCAACCGTTTCTGCTCGTCCGGCGTGCAGGCGGTGGCCGATGCGGCCAACCAGATCCGCCTCGGCCTTGCCGATGTGATGATCGCCGCCGGTACCGAATCGATGAGCATCATGCCGCAAATCATGGGTAACAAGATGGCGATGAACCCGGCAGTCTTCGCCAAGGAGGAGAACCTTGGCATCGCCTACGGCATGGGCCTGACCGCCGAAAAGGTGGCCAACCAGTGGAAGGTCAGCCGCGAGCAGCAGGATGCTTTCGCTGTCGCCTCGCACCAGAAGGCTTGCGCAGCAATTGCTGCCGGGCACTTCAAGGCCGAAATCACCCCTTATCCCATCCGCGAGCAGTTGCCCGATCTCAAGAGCGGTGAAATCCGCATTCGCGAGCGCACCGTCGATACCGACGAGGGGCCGCGTCCGGATTCCAGCATCGAACGCTTGGGCAAACTGCGCCCGGTGTTCCATGCCCGCGGTTCGGTGACTGCCGGCAATTCTTCGCAGATGTCGGATGGTGCTGCCGCCGTGATGCTGGTCTCGGAAAAGGTGTTGAAGGAACACAACTTGACGCCGCTGGCGCGTTTTGCCGGTTACGCGGTGGGCGGCGTGGCCCCGGAAATCATGGGTATCGGCCCGATCGCCGCCATCCCCAAAGTCCTCGAGCAGGTTGGTATCAAGCAGGATGACCTCGACTGGATCGAACTCAACGAAGCCTTTGCCGCGCAGTCGATTGCGGTGATGAACGTGCTCGGCATCAATCCGGACAAGGTCAATCCACTGGGCGGTGCCATTGCCCTCGGCCACCCGCTGGGTGCGACCGGCGCTATCCGCATCGCCACCGTGGTGCATGGCCTCAAGCGCACCGGCGGCAAGTACGGCATGGTGACCATGTGTATCGGTACCGGCATGGGTGCCGCCGGGATTATCGAGATGCTTTGAGTGGCAAGACCTGTCAGGTTTGCGCGTGCGTGAACCTGACGGGAGCAGAACGTGGTCAGGTTGTCTTCTGTTGATTCGTATCCGACAACGGGGCAAGTTGAAGAATTACTGCAAGACAGCGCATACTGTGCTTGTGTGAGCGATACAGCGCGCTGAACAGAAACACTTCCAATAATATTGACAGGAGAGACAAGGTGATTTCACGTTCCTTAAGAATTGCGGCGCTGGCCGCAGGCTTGCTCGCTATCCCCGGTGTTTATGCAGCCGAGGTTGTAGGTTTCAAGGTTGATGACCAGATCAAGGCGGGTGCCGGCGATTTGGTGTTGAACGGGGCTGGTCTGCGGACCAAACTGTTCATCAAGGTTTACCTCGGCGCCCTGTATGTGACGGAGAAGTCGACTTCTCCGGTGGCACTGCTCGATGCCACGACGCCGCGCCGCATGACCATGCGCATGTTGCGCGATATCGATGCCGATACTTTGTACGGCGCTTTGCGTGATGGTCTCAAGGACAACAACAGCGAAGCCGAACTGGCAGCCCTCAAGGTGCCGACCGAGCAATTCGCCGAGATCATGAAAAAAATTGGCACGGCCAAGAACGGTGATACGGTCACAATCGATTTCGTTGGCGATGGCGTCGCTGTCGGCTTCAACGGGACAGAGCGTGGCAAAGTTTCGAGCGGCGCATTTGCGAGGGCACTGCTCAAGGTCTGGCTGGGGGACAACCCGGTGGATTCGTCGCTCAAGAAGGCGTTGCTGGGTGGTTAAACAAACCAAGGAGGAGACAAAAATGGAAAAGATCTGGATCAAAACCTATCCGCCGGGCGTGCCCGCCGAAATCAGCATCGATCACTTGGATTCGCTGGTTTCGTTGTTTGAGGAGTCATGCAGGAAATACGCCGATCAGGTTGCCT
Source organism: uncultured Dechloromonas sp. (assembly GCA_964527745.1). Taxonomy (GTDB): domain Bacteria; phylum Pseudomonadota; class Gammaproteobacteria; order Burkholderiales; family Rhodocyclaceae; genus Azonexus. The sequence continues at coordinate 2,606 of CAZGPO010000105.1, read as the reverse complement.
ACATCAGCATGGATCGCGAGATGACCTACGGCGAACTCGATCGCCTGTCGCGCGATTTTGCCGGCTGGCTGCAGTCGGTTGGCCTCAAGAAGGGCGACCGGGTGGCGCTGATGATGCCCAACCTGCTGCAATATCCGGTGGCGCTGTTCGGTACGCTGCGCGCCGGCTGCGTCGTGGCCAATTGCAACCCGCTGTACACGCCGCGCGAACTCGAGCATCAGTTGAAGGATTCCGGTTCGAAGGCGATCGTCATCGTCGAGAATTTTGCCAGTACGTTGCAGCAGGTGATCGGCAAGACCGAGGTCAAGCACATCATCGTCACGCCGATGGGCGACATGCTCGGTATGGTCAAGGGCGCGCTGGTCAATTTCGTCGTTCGTCACGTCAAGAAAATGGTCCCGGCCTGGTCGCTGCCGGGTTCGATCAACTTCACCACGGCACTGGCCGCCGGTCGCCGTCACGGCATGGAACCGGTCGCCCTGAATCACGACGACATCGCCTTCCTGCAATACACCGGCGGAACTACCGGGGTCTCCAAGGGAGCGATGCTGACCCACGGCAACATCACCTCCAACGTGATGCAGGCCTACGCCTGGATCAAACCGGTGATCGAAGAGGGTAAAGAGTTTATCGTCACCGCCCTGCCGCTCTATCATATCTTCGCGCTGACCGCGAACTGCCTGACCTTCCTGATGATCGGCGCGCGCAACCTGCTGATCGTCAATCCGCGCGACATGCCCGGCTTCATCAAGGAGTGGTCGAAATATCCGATTTCAGTGGCTACCGGTGTCAATACCTTGTTCAACGGATTGATGAACCATCCCGATTTCGCGAAGCTCGATTTCTCGACCATGAAGCTGTCGCTGGGCGGCGGCATGGCGGTTCAGGCGCCGGTCGCCGAGCGCTGGAAAAAGGTGACCAAGTCGCCGCTGCTACAAGCCTACGGCTTGACCGAAACCTCGCCGGCAGCGACGATCAACCCACTCAACCTGAAGGAATTCAACGGTTCGATCGGCCTGCCGATTTCCTCGACCGAGGTTTCCATTCGTGGCGATGACGGCAAGGAGGTGCCGCTCGATCAGGTCGGCGAAATCTGTGTCCGCGGTCCACAGGTCATGGTCGGCTACTGGCAGCGCCCCGAGGAGACCGCCAACGTCATGTACGCCGACGGCTTCCTGCGCACCGGCGACATGGGCTACATCGATCATCTTGGCTATGTTTATCTGGTCGACCGCAAGAAGGACATGATTCTCGTCTCGGGCTTCAACGTTTATCCGAACGAGGTCGAGGAGGCGGTCGCCATGCATGAAGGCGTCAGCGACGTGGCAGCGATCGGCATTCCAGATGAAAACTCGGGCGAAGTGGTCAAAATTTTCGTCGTGCGCAAGGATCCGAACCTGACTGCCGAGGAACTGATCGCCCATTGCCGCAAGCAACTGACTGGCTACAAGGTGCCGAAACAGGTCGAGTTCCGTGCCGACCTGCCGCGTACCAACGTCGGCAAGATTCTGCGCCGCGCCCTTAAGGAAGGCGGCTGAGCTTTGGTTTTCCAGGCGCCGCGCCGGCAGGGGCGCGGCGCCTTGCAGTATGTAGTACCCATACATAAAACAGGCAACAAGGAGAAAGCAAATGAGCGACTATCGCGCGCCCGTCAAGGACATGCGTTTTGTGCAGGACGAACTGGCCGGTTTCCGGGATCTGACCCAGTATCCCGACTTCGAGGAGGCGACGCCCGACATGGCGGACGCCATTCTCGAGGAAGCGGCCAAATTCACCGGTGAGGTACTGGCGCCGTTGAACCGGGTCGGCGACCGCGAAGGTTGCAAGCTGACCGACAAGGGTGTCGTCACGCCGCCGGGCTGGAAGGAGGCCTACAAGGCATTCTGCGATGCCGGCTGGAACGGCATCGCCTGCCCGCCCGACCACGCCGGCCACGGCCAGCCCGATACCCTGGCCGTTGCCGTCAAGGAAATGGTCATGTCGGCCAACCTGTCGTTCTCGCTCGGTCCTTTGCTGACCACCGGCGCCGTCGAAGCATTGCTGACCTGCGCCAGCGACGAACTGAAGGCCATCTATCTCGAAAAGATGGTGACCGGCGAGTGGACCGGCACCATGAACCTGACCGAGCCGCAGGCCGGCTCCGACCTCGCGCTGATCCGTTCGCGCGCCGAGCCGCAGGCTGACGGCACTTACCGCGTGTTCGGCCAGAAGATCTTCATCACCTATGGCGACCACGATATGACGGACAACATCGTCCATCTCGTGCTGGCCCGCCTGCCAGATGCGCCGGCGGGTGTAAAGGGCATCTCGATGTTCCTGGTGCCCAAGTTCCTGGTCAACGCCGATGGCTCGCTCGGCGCGCGTAACGATGCCTGGTGTGTTTCGATCGAACACAAGCTCGGCATCCATGCCAGCCCGACCTGCGTCATGGCCTATGGCGACAACGGCGGTGCGGTCGGCTACCTGCTCGGCGAGGCCAACCGTGGCCTCGAATACATGTTCATCATGATGAACGAAGCCCGCCTCGGCGTCGGCCTGCAAGGCATCGCCCTCGGCGAGCGCGCCTACCAGCAGGCGCTCGGCTACGCCCGCGAACGCAAGCAGGG
>CAZGPO010000104.1:911-7874 GCA_964527745.1 uncultured Dechloromonas sp. | reverse complement strand
AGATGAAGTGACCCAGCTGGTTCTCGAGCAGGCCCTCAACGGCCTGCAGTTCGGCCTCATGCTGTTCCTGCTCGCTGCCGGGCTGACGCTCGTCTTCGGCATCATGGACTGCATCAACCTGGCCCATGGTTCGCTCTATATGGTGGGCGCTTACTTCGTCGCAGCCGCCGCGCAAGCCGCCGATTCGTTCTGGATCGGCCTCGCCGCCGGGGTGGCCGGCGCGGCCATGCTCGGGCTGCTGCTCGAACTGTCGCTGTTCCGCCAGCTTTACAAACGCGACCACCTGTCGCAGGTCCTTGCCACCTTCGCGCTGATCCTGATCGCCAACGAGGCCGTGCGCATGATCTGGGGCGCCCAGCCGCTGATGCTCAATGCGCCTGAGGCGCTGTCCGGAGCGGTAGAGATTGGCGGCTTCTTCTACCCGGCCTACCGCCTGGTAATCATCGCCTTCGGTCTGGCGGTCGCCGCCCTGCTCTACCTGCTGGTCGCCAAAAGCCGGGTCGGCATGTGGGTGCGCGCCGGGGCTGCCAATCGCGAGATGACCGAAGCGCTCGGCATCCATGTGCAAGGTTTGTTCACCGCCGTCTTCGTGTTCGGGGCGGCACTCTGCGCGTTGGCCGGCGGCCTGCTCGGGCCGCTGCTCGCGGTGCAGGTCGGCATGGGCGAGAGCGTGCTGATCCTCGCCTTCGTCGTCATCATCATCGGTGGCATCGGTTCGATTCGCGGGGCGCTCGTCGGTGCGCTGATCGTCGGTACGGTCGACACGCTCGGTCGCGCACTTTTGCCGACGCTGCTGCGTGCCGTGCTGCCGGCCGATGCGGCGTCCACGCTCGGACCGGCGCTGGCCTCGATCATGATCTACCTGCTGATGGCGGCGATCCTGTTCTTCAAGCCGCAAGGCCTGTTCCCGGCGCGCGCCTGATGGCCTTCTACCGCCCCGCCGCCTATCAGAAACCACTAGCGCTCGGGCTGCTGGTGGTACTCGCCGTTCTGCCCTACGTGCTCAATGCAGCGGGTCAGGAGTTCTACATCGGCTTCGCGACGCGCATCCTGATCTTCGCGCTGGCTGCCACCAGCCTCAACCTGGTGCTCGGTTTCGGCGGCATGTTCTCGCTCGGTCACGCGGCGTTCTTCGGCGCCGGCGCTTATGTCGCGGCGTTCTGCATGAGCAGCGGCATCAGCGAGGCGCTGATCGCCTTTCCGCTGGCGATGATCGTCGCCGGATTGCTGGCGCTGCTCGTCGGCGCCCTCAGCCTGCGCACGCGCGGCGTCTATTTCATCATGATCACGCTGGCCTTCGCCCAGATGATCTATTACCTGTTCGTCTCGGCGCGCGTCCTCGGTGGCGACGACGGCCTGCCGCTGAGTGGCCGCATGACCCTGGCCGGATTCAGCCTGGGCAGCGACAGCGCGTTGTTTTACGCGGCGCTGGGCGCGCTGGTGCTGGCCCGGATCATTCTCGGACGGCTGACCGACGCCCGTTTCGGGCGCACCATCCAGGCCATCCGCGAAAACGAGTCGCGCATGGAAGGGCTCGGCTATCCGGTGTTCCGTTACCGTCTCGTCTGTTTTGCGCTCGGCGGCGCATTGGCCGGGCTGGCCGGTGCTCTTCTCGCCAACCTGACCGGGCTCGCCAGCCCCAACGTGCTCCAGTGGATGCAGTCGGGCACGCTGCTGGTCATGGTCATCATCGGCGGCGTCGGCTATCTGTACGGCGGCGTGGTCGGTGCCGTCGTGTTGCTGACGCTCGAAGAGGTGCTGGTCGGCTTTACGCCGCACTGGCACATCGGCCTCGGCCTGCTGCTGATCGGCATCGTGCTGTTTGCCCCGCGCGGGGTCGCGGCGCTGTTCGGAAAACGCGATGGCTGAGGCGCTGCTCGAAGTCCGCAAGCTATCGCGCCGTTTCGCTGCGGTCGACGCGCTGAAAGCCGTCAATTTCAGCGTTGCCGCCGGCGAGGTGCATGCCCTGATCGGCCCCAACGGCGCCGGCAAGACGACCTTCATTCACCACGTTTCCGGCGCCCTGAAACCGGACAGCGGCAGCGTGCATTTTGCCGGCAGCGATGTGACCGGACTGGCAATGCACGATCGCGTCGCCGCCGGCATGGCGCGCTCGTGGCAGATCACCAATGTCTTCGGCGGCCTGTCGGCACTCGACAACGTCGCGCTGGCGGTTCAGGGGCGGCCCGATGCCGGCAGCAGTTTCCGTTTCTGGCGCCCGGTGCGTAGCGAACGCTGGTTGTTCGACGAGGCGCAGAACCATCTCGAACAGGTCGGCCTCGGTGCGCGGGCATCGGCACTGGCCGGCAGCCTCGCCCACGGCGAACAGCGCGCCCTCGAACTGGCGATGGCGCTGGCCACCCGGCCTCAATTGCTGCTCCTTGACGAACCGATGGCCGGTACCGGGCCTGAAGAGTCGGCGCGCATGGTCGAGCTGATCGAACATCTGGCCCGCCATGTCACGATCCTGCTCGTCGAACACGACATGGATGCGGTCTTCCGCCTCGCTGACCGCATTTCGGTGCTGGTCGATGGTTGCCTGATCGCTACCGGAACACCGGATGAAGTGCGGGCCGATCCTGAAGTGCGCCGTGCCTACCTGGGAGACGGTGCATGAGCGGATTGCTGGAAGTCAGCGGACTGGAAGTCGCCTATGGCCAGAGTCAGGTGCTGTTCGGTCTCGACCTGGCGCTGGCCGAAGGCGAGGCGGCGACCCTGCTCGGGCGCAACGGCATGGGCAAGACGACCACGCTGCGCGCCATTTGCGGGTTGCAGCCGGTGCGCGGCGGGACCATCCGTTTCGCCGGCGAACGCATCGACGGCTGGCGAGCGGACCGCATCGGCCGCGCCGGGATCGCGCTGGTGCCGGAAGGCCGCCAGTGTTTCCCGAATCTTACGGTCGACGAGCATTTGCTGGCATTTTTTGCCAATCGGCGACGTGTCGCGTTGCCGTGGACGCCGGCCCGCGTCTACGCGCTATTCCCGCGTCTGCTCGAGCGCCGGAAAAATCTCGGCAACCAGCTTTCCGGCGGCGAACAGCAGATGCTCGCCATCGGCCGCGCGCTGGTCACCAATCCGCGCCTGCTGATTCTCGACGAAGCCAGCGAAGGCCTGGCACCGCTGGTGCGCGCGGAAATCTGGGCTTGTCTCGCCAGCCTGCGGGCAGAGGGACAAAGCATCCTGATCGTCGACAAATATGTGGACAAGCTGATCGCGCTGGCCGACCACCAGACCGTGATCGAGCGCGGCCGCGTCGTCTGGCATGGCACGTCGGCCGAGCTGGCGGCCGACCACGGCATCTGGCACCGCTATCTGGGCATCTGACCCCCTGCTCTCGCCTTTACCGGCCTTGAGCGTTGCCCCACAGCAGTTTGTGCAGCTGCATCTGAAAACGCACATTGAGGCCATCGGCGAGAATCCACTCGGCGAGCGACCGCGGATCGACCAGGCCCTGTGCCGGCGACAGCAGCACCGGGCAAAGGCTGTCGAGGTGCCGTTCGCGCAGTTGCTCGCAAGCCCACTCGTAGTCGGCGCGCGAGGCGATGACGATCTTGATCTCATCGCTTCGGGTCAGCAATTCGAGGTTTTCCCAGCGGTTTTTGGCACATTCGCCGGAATCCGGCGCCTTGAGGTCCATGATCCGCGCCACGCGCGGATCGACGCCGGTGATGTCGAGGGCGCCCGAGGTCTCCAGCGAAACCTCGTAGCCGGCATCGCACAGTGCCGTCAGCAAGCTCAGGCATTCCTTCTGCGCCAGCGGTTCGCCGCCGGTTACGCAAACCTGGCGGGCCGGGTATTTCGCCACCTCGGCGAGCACCGATTCAATGGTGGCCGGTTTGCCGCCGCCAAAGCTGTAGGTGGTGTCGCACCAGACGCAGCGCAGCGGACAGCCGGTCAGCCGCACGAAAACCGTCGGCAGCCCGGCGCGCGAAGCCTCTCCCTGCAGCGAGAAGAATATTTCGGTGAGGCGCAGCGCCAACTATTTCTTCTTCAGGCGCTCTCGGGCGGTTTCCGCTGCCGGCGAGTTGGGGTACTTGGCGACCAGGGATTCCAGCGAGCGCCTGGCTGCAGTCGAGTTACCCATTTCCTGCTGACAGCTGGCCATCGCCAGCCAGGAATCCGCTGCCTTCGGGCTGTCGGCGTATTTTGTCGTGACCACGCTGTGTGCTTCGATCGCCTTGGCGCAATTGCGCTGGGCGATCCAGGCATTGCCGAGCCAGAACTGGGCGTTGGGAGCCAGCGAACTGTTCGGGTGCTTTTGCACGAAAGCCGAAAAACCCCACGCCGCTTCCTTGTATTTGTTCGCCTTGAAGTGATTCAGCGCGGCTTCGTACTCCTTGCTTTCCTGCGCCGAATCGGTAGCAGGTGGCTGATTTGCCGCGCCGGCCGGGTCGACCGCAGCAGTGCCGGCAACCTGTGGCTCGAGCTTGCGCAGTCGCGTATCGAGGTCGAGATAGAAATCCTGTTGCCGCTTCTTGGCCGTATCCAGTTCGTAAGTCAATGTTTCGACCTGACCACGCAGGCGAGAGATTTCTTCCGACTGGCTCTGTATCTGGTTGGCCAGATCGAGCTGCGTCTTGCCCTGCTGATCGAAGCGCGCTTCGGTCTTGATCCGGAGATCGGTGACCAGCCGTCGCGCTTCCTCGTCATCGAAGACGCCCGCCCGGGCCTGGGTGGCACCGAGCGCGCAGATCAGGAGGGCGATTTTCAGCGGGCGGATCATCAGAATTCGCCGCGACCGTCCGGAGCCCGGTACAGGATGTCGGCGCGCCGGTTTTCGGACCAGGCGAGTTCGTCATGGCCGGGGTTCTTCGGCTTTTCCTCGCCGAGGCTGACCGATTCGACTTGATCTTCCCTGGCGCCGAGAACTGTCAGGGAGCGCTTGACCGCATCGGAACGCTTCTGACCGAGTGACAGGTTGTATTCGCGGCTGCCGCGCTCGTCGGTGTTGCCCTGGATCAGGATCTTGAAGTCGCGATGGGCGACCAGGTATTTGGCGTGAGCAGCGACCAGATCGCGATACTCGTCCTTGACGTCGTACCTGTCGAGATCGAAATAAATGCTGCGTTGCGACAGCACACTCTTTGGATCGCTCAGTTCGCGCGGCAGGCCGCGGGCGTCGAGGCCGCCGGCGGTCACCGGCGTCACGCCAGTGCGCGATTCGACCGGCGCACCGGAAGTTTCATCGACCGGGGTGGAACTGCAACCGACAATCAGGGCGGCCAGCAGGGCGGGAATAAATAGTTTTTTCATGGTGTTCTCCGTTGAAGATTATTGAATGAAGGGGCCCCAGGCCGGCTCGCGGACATCGCCGCCGGCAATCGATAGGCGTTGTTTGATTCTGCCATCGCTGGAAACAGCGGAGAGGACGCCGCGTCCGCCAATTTCGGTGGCGAACAGAATCATGCGGCTATTGGGGGCGAAGCTTGGGGATTCGTCCTTTTGTGAATCAGTGAGGATCTGCACCTGCTTGCTGGCAAGGTCCATCACGGAAAGCTGGAAACGGCCGTCGCGGCGGGCGATGAAGGCGAGGCTCTTGCCGTCGGGCGACGGGCGCGGCGAGACGTTGTAAGTGCCTTCGAAGGTGACGCGCTGGGCGCCGCCGCCATTGGCGCTCATGCGGTAGATTTGCGGGCTGCCGCCGCGATCCGAGGTGAAGTAGATGGTCCCGCCATCCGGCGAAAAACGCGGTTCGGTATCGATTCCCGACGACTGGGACAGGCGTTGCAGGCCGGTGCCGTCGGCGTTGACTGCGTAGATCTGCGAATTGCCGTCCTTGGACAGCACGATGGCCAGGCGCTGTCCATCCGGCGCCCAGGCTGGTGCCGAGTTGGAGCCCTTGAAGTTGGCCACGACCTGGCGCTGCCCCGAAGCCAGCGAATGGATATAGATGACCGGCTTTTTCTTCTCGAACGAAACATAGGCCAGCTTGCTGCCGTCCGGCGACCAGACTGGCGAAATGATCGGTTCGGCGGAACTCAGCGCGGTTGCCGCGCCTTGCCCATCGGCATCGGCGATCTGCAGGCGGAACTGGTTGCCCGACTTGATCACATAGGCGATCCGGGTCGAGAAGACGCCGCGCTCGCCGGTCAGTTTTTCGTAGATGTAGTCGGCAATCCGGTGGCCGGCGGCACGCAACTGGTCGTTGCTGGTGACGAAGACCGCCCCGCCCAGCGCCACCTGCTTTTGCGTGTCGTAGAGCCGGAAGCGCGCTTCCATGCGGCCATCGGCGCCGCGCGCCAGACTGCCGGCCGCCAGCGCATCGGCGCCGCGCCCCTTCCAGTCGCCAAGATTGACCTGCACATTTTCGTCGAGGGGCGTGGCGCCGGGGTCGACCAGCTTGAACAGGCCGCTGCGTTCGAGGTCGGCGCGCACGGTGGCGGTGACGACCTGAGCGGCTGCCGCATCGCCGGCAAAATTGGCGATCGCCACCGGAATCCGGTTGGCGCCGGCACCGGTAATCTCGACGGTCAACTGCGCCTGGGCCAGCGTCGCGGCCATCAGTGCCAGTGAAAGAAGGATTTTGTGGAAAATCTTGGGCATGGGACTCGATTTCGTCATTTGATCGTGTGATTCTACTCTTCAAACGGCTTGTATTTGATTTCCAGGTCGCGCCGGAACTGGGCGGGGTCATCGGGCAAAGGCAGTGGTTTGGATTTCCAGATGGCGCGTTCGATCGCGGCATCGAGGGCCGGGTTGCCGCTCGAGCGCTTGAGCCTGACGTTGAGGATGTCGCCGCCGGGCAGCTGTTCGACCATGAAAATGGCTTCCGGATTGCCCTGAATTCCAGGTGGTAGCACCATGTTGCCGCGGACCTTGCTGCCGATCTTTTTCGCATAATCGCCTCCGCTCTTGCCGGCCGCAGCCCGCGCCTCGGCCTCGGCGGCCGCGGCATTGGATAGCTGTTGCCCGGCCACATTCGGACGGCTGTTCAGTCGTGCCGTTTCGCGAGCGAGTTCCTTG
>CAZGPO010000104.1:0-901 GCA_964527745.1 uncultured Dechloromonas sp. | reverse complement strand
TCGGCGGCCGCGGCATTGGACAACTGCTGCCCGGCCACATTCGGACGGCTGTTGTTGAGTTGTGCTGTTTCGCGGGCCAGTTCCTTGCTGAAATCCGGTGTCTTGGGCTCGGGTTTCGGTGGTTCGGGCTTGGGCTCGGGCTTCTTCGGCTCGGGTTTTGGTTCCGGCTTGGGCTCCAGTTTCTTGGGTTCAGGCTTTGGTTCGGGCTTGGGTTCCGGTTTCGGCTCGGGCTTCGGCGGCTTTTTCTCTTCCTTGATTGCAATGTCCGGTTTTTTGGGCGGCGGTGGTTCGGGTGTCGGCTCGACCTTGGGAATCGGCTTGGGTTCGGGTTTTGGCTCCGTTATTGGTTCGGGCTTCGGTTCCGGTTTGGGTTCAGGCTTCACTTCCGGTCGCGGCGGGGGCGCCGGGGCGACGCGAACGGTCGGCCTGCTTGAATAGAGATCGACTTCGACCACGTCCTCCATCGTGCGCTTCCATTGCACGCCGAAAAACAGCGCGGCAAGCAGGCCGCCATGGACCAGGAGGGTGAACGCCAGCGCTCGCTTGCGGCCCGGCTCTTCGATCTGGTCCCGGATCATTTACCCTTGAGCTGCACCAGAAGGCCGACATGCTTGACCTGGGCGCGCTGCAAATCGTCCATGACTTCGAGCACCGCTTCGTACTTGACGCTCTTGTCGCCGGCGATCAGAACCGGTTGCGGGTTCTCGGGGTTCTTCGCCTGGGCGGCGGCGATCATTCCGACCAGCTCCTTGCGGTCGACGCGGATTTCCTGACCTTTTCCCGAGCGATCGGTCAGCGTCAGGGTCTGGTCGGCCTTGATCGCCACTTCGAGCGGCGCGTTGGGCACGGTTGCCGCCTTGCCGACCGATGGCAGGTCGATGTTGGCGGTCGTCATCATCGG
>CAZGPO010000103.1:0-7875 GCA_964527745.1 uncultured Dechloromonas sp. | reverse complement strand
CGAGAAGCTGCCGGTCGACTTCACCAACCGGGTCATCTACTACGTCGGTCCGGTCGATCCGGTCCGTGACGAAGTCGTCGGCCCGGCCGGCCCGACCACGGCCACCCGCATGGACAAATTCACACGGATGATGCTGGAGAAAACCGGCCTGATCTCCATGGTCGGCAAGTCCGAGCGCGGCCCGGTTGCCATTGAGGCAATCAAGGACAACAAGTCGGCCTATCTGATGGCCGTCGGCGGCGCCGCCTACCTGGTGGCAAAAGCCATCAAGTCGGCCAGGGTCGTCGGCTTCGCCGACCTCGGCATGGAGGCCATCTACGAGTTCGATGTCGAGAACATGCCGGTGACCGTGGCGGTCGACTCATCCGGTACTTCGGTACACAACACCGGGCCGAAGGAATGGCAGATCAGGATCGGCAAGATTCCGGTCAAGGCCTGATTCCCGCGACACCCCACCGGCCCACCCGGCCGGAACCCCAAGCCCCCGTCAGCCGGGGGCTTATTCTTGGCGGCGAATATTCGCCTGTAGCGGTCGACGCCGAAAAATGGGCAAAAATCTGGGGGTGGGTTCATATTCCGCAACACTCACCCCGCCCAGATACCAGTGGGCATGCCGATGGCACGACCACGCCATGGATCGCCGGTAGAGTGGCCAGAAACTCCGTATCGACTACGCTCCGCGCACCAGCGACATCACCTTGGCGGCATCCAGTCCGCTGGCGGTCTGCTGAATCTGGGGCAAATAGCGCGCCTGCATTTCCTTGGCCGGGCCCAGCAAGTTCTGGAAGGAATCGCGAAGAACAGCACTACTCATCTGTCTGCCCCCGGCGTAATAGCGCCGGGCGATCTGGCCCAGGGCGTAGGTGGTGGCGAACGAGAACGCCATGCCGGTCGCAGTCTGGCCGATCTTGCCGGCGAATCCCCCGGCGGCTTTGCCGAGCAAGCCACCCAGGAGCTTGCGGCCGAACTGCTCGAGGTACTGCGAGGTCAATCCGACACCGGCGGCGGCAATGAATTCCTTGATGTGTCCCTGGTCAAGCTCAACGCCATAGGCTTTGCCAATCCCATAGACCATCTTGACCTGCAGGGGAATGATGGCCAGCGAAGCCCAGGACTGTGGGAGAAGTTCCAACGCGCCGTTGAGGATGGCGCTGTTGAGAATCGTCCTGTCGAGTTCGCTCTCCGGCACGTTGGGCATGGCCGCGACGACAGGGCCGGCAGCCGATCGGGTCGCAGCGGTCGCCGTGTCGGGAGTTGGCAGGTGAGCGACTTCGGCAATGGCGTCCGCGTCGCGCCCGAGCGCCCGGGCCTGCCCGGTATCGAGTCCCAGCAATCCCTGCAATTCGGCCAGGAAGCGCTGCTCGGATTCGCTTTGCCGGCCATCGGCGTCGCAAACGCAGACCGCCATTTCATAGGCGAGTTGACGATGATCGGGGTCGGTCAGCGCGGCGGCAGTGCTGGCCAGGTTGACGCGCTTGAGCAGTACGTCCTGATAGAGGCGGGGCAGGTCGGGTGCGTTTGCTTCGTTGCCGAGTGAGTCGGCCAATTCGCGAATCTGCTCACGTTCGCGATCGTCCTTCGCGCCGTCGGCGAAGGCGGCAAAGAGTGAAATGGCGAGAATGGCGTGTTGTTGTTCCTGGGTCATGCCGGGGTTCCTTTCGTGGCGATATCAACGGGCAGTTCTGGATCGCAGCCAATCGGAGTGGGTCGCTAATTTCGACTTCAAAATTGCCATTCGGTTTGGTCGTTACTTGCATTTTGGCCAGATCGCTGCCTTTGGCGTAGCGATAGCACTCGACGTCGCACGTCGCCGGATTAAATCCTGCGGGTAGAGAGTGCTTGCATTGCTCGGATGTACATCATGCCAAGATTCAGAAGCGCCCGACGAAGGTCAAGCCGAAGAGTGGTGCCGGGTCGAAATCTTCTTCGCGCAGCTTGTCGCCGGACGAGTCTTCGACGCGCAGCTTGCCGCCGGCCACGACGCCGCCGTAGACGTGCAGCGCCATCTGGTCGGTGAAATTGCGCGTCACGCGCAGGAAGAACGGCACGCCGCTCTGCTGGCCGACGCCGTTGCTCACCGGGCCGTTCTCGCTCGGGCGGAAACGCAATACCCGGTAGGAAGCACCGACGCCAGCCGTCCAGCCGCCACCGATGCGGTAGTCGAGTTCGAGGCCGGCCGGCCCGGTCGGGCCGGTCGGCAGCGGATTGGTCAGGCGCCAGCGATCATTGATACGCCAGTCGACGATCACGAACGGGAAGGCATTGGTCTTTTCGATCTGCGAGAAAACACCAACGCCGAGACCGAGACGATTGCCATTTTCAAAGCGTTTGGCGCCGGAAAGCGTGGCGCCCCAGACCAGCGAGTCGCCGGTATTGGCGCCGTTTTCCTTGAACCAGTCCGCCGAAGGGGCGAAACCGACGTTCCAGCCGTCGCCGACGGCGAACGAGAGCGGTATCGTCACGCCATAGCGCTGCATCGTGCCCCACGGCGCGGAGGTGCCGAAGGCGCTGGCGTTGGAGAACGAATAGTCGTAGTAGTCATAATTGAGCGTGACGCCCGCGCGATTGCCGCCACCCAGATTGTAGGAGGTGCCGCCGCGCACGATAGCGCCGCTCATGCTGAAATGGCCGCCGTTGTCGAGGTCGCCATTGCCCTGGTATACCGGGGTCGCCGAAACGAAAGGTTGCCAGTTGCTCGGCTCCGCTGCGTCCGCAGCCCCCGCGACGGTGCACAGCGCAGCAAGCGCCGACAAAGTCGGTGCGCGGAAAATATTGAAGTTCATTGGTTTGTCCCTCGGCATGAATCAGTAAAAATCGGCAAATTAGAAAGTGAGCTTCCCCCGAAATTTGTGCTTTCAGGAGATGGTGTATCACAATCCGTGAGCGTGGAAGGAGAAGCGGAATTGAAGATGATAAGCTACTTCGCCAATCAGGTCGGCCAGGCATTGGCCACCGGACACGAACAGAAAGCGGCAGAGTGCGATTGCCACCCCGGTCTCCCGCAGCAGTTCGATGCAAACCACCGAAGCAAGATGCCGACTGGGCGACCGGAACCCCGCGGCCGGAAAACGATCGCCGTGTCTGGTGGAGGGCAACTACCCAACAGGCTGAAATGTCCAGGACAATTTTTACCGCAAGGGGCTCATTTCCAGTCAGTCAGAAATGAAAAAGGGGGAAGGCATCCGCTTTCCCCCTGCAGGCAGACCTGACTTTGGAAGATCAGCCTTCGTCGATACCTTCGTCGTTGGGGTTGTTGATGATCGCGTGCAGGCGGCTGCCTGGCACGTAGGATTCCAGGAATTCGAATTGTTCGGGCAGCAAGCCGGCGCGCTGCTGGGCCTTGATCAGTTCATTCAGCGTCATGGTCATCTCCTTTGTTTGTCAGTCAACACCTGACTGAGTCAGTCAGGTTGTCCAAATCTTATGTTTGTCCTGGACAAATGTCAACGATTATTTGATGCGGAGATGAATAGCGTTGAGCCGATCGACGGGGTAGTCGCCGGACCGCTTACCTCGCCCACGGCTTCTCGAACTGAGTGGCAGCAACGTGAGCCGACCAGGCCTTCGTCAGCTTCATTACTGTCAGGGAACCTGGGGGGATGCCAGCCTGGGTAACTCCTGCCGAGTACGCGTCTCATAGATAATTGAAGTCTCGATGCGGGTCACACCGGCACGGCTCGTGAAGCGGTCGAGTGCGAGATCTTTCAGGTGCCGCGTATCGCGCGCCACGACATGAACGACCAAATCGTAGCGTCCCGTGATCAGGTGGGCCGAGCGCACCTCGGGTATCTCGACAATGTCGTCCATGAAACGGTCGACTGTAGCGCGTTCGTGCTTGGCAAGCTCAATCATCAGCAAGGCTTCGAGACCGACCCCCATCGCCTGCGGCGAGACCTCGGCGTGGAACCCGGTCAGCACGCCATCGGCCCACAGTCGCTTGATCCGATCATGCACGCTTGATGGCGCCAGACCGACTGCAGCGGCGATCTGCTTGTTTGAAAGCCGGGCGTCATTCTGCAAGAGTCGAAGAATTTCGGTGTCGATTCGGTCCAGGATCATTTTTTCGGTCTATCTCCGAAATCAATTCGGTTTACATGTCTTTTCACTGCGTGCGAAATTATACATAGATCAGACAACCCGAATTCATTAAGGAAATAACCATAAATGGCCGAATCGATAACTGTCCGCAAGCCCGGCTTTGCCACCCGTGCCATCCACCATGCCTATGACCCCTATGCCGGCTACGGTGCACTCAATCCTCCGGTGTATCTGAGTTCCACATACACCTTCCCGACCGTAGAGGACGGCGCGGCGCGCTTCGCCGGCGAACAGGCTGGTTATGTCTACTCACGCGTCGGCAACCCGACCACCGTACTGCTAGAGCAGCGCATTGCCGACCTCGAAGGCGGAGAGGCAGCCCTGGTCACGGCCTCGGGCATGGGCGCAACCACCTCGCTGCTGTGGACGCTGCTGCAGCCGGGCGACGAGGTGATCGCCGACAAGACGCTCTACGGCTGTACCTTTGGCTTCTTCAACCACGGCCTTGCGAAGTTCGGCGTCAAGATCACCCACATCGACATGACCGAGCCGGCCAACCTGGAGCGAGCTATCGGCCCCGCGACCAAGGTGGTCTTCTTCGAGTCGCCGGCCAACCCCAACATGCGGCTCGTGGACATTGCCGCCATATCGACGATCGCGCGCCGCCACGGTGCCAAGGTGGTGGTCGACAATACCTATTGCACGCCCTACCTGCAGCGACCGATCGAACTGGGTGCCGATTATGTCGTGCATTCCGCGACCAAGTACCTCGGTGGCCACGGCGACCTGATTGCGGGCGCCATCGTCGGGCCGAAGGAATCGCTGGACCAGGTACGTTTCTATGGCCTCAAGGACATGACCGGCGCGGTGTTGTCGTCCCAGGATGCCTTCCTGATCCTGCGTGGGATCAAGACACTCTCGCTGCGCATGCACCGCCACTCCGAGAACGCGCAAGGCATTGCCGAGTTCCTGGCAGCGCATGCGAAAGTTGAGGTCGTGCACTTCCCAGGCCTGCCGACGTTTCCGCAAATCGAACTGGCGCGGCGGCAGATGAAGCTCCCGGGCGGCATGATCGCTTTCGAACTCAAGGGTGGCATCGAGGCCGGCCGCCGCTTCATGAATGCGCTGCAGCTGATTACCCGGGCAGTCAGTCTTGGCGACGCCGAAAGCCTCGCGCAGCACCCAGCCAGCATGACGCACTCCTTCTACACGCCCGAGGAGCGTGCGGCCCACATGATCAGCGAGGGACTGGTGCGGATCTCCGCAGGGCTTGAAGATCTCGACGACCTGCTGGCAGACGTTGATCAAGCCTTGCAAGCGACATGAGACAGGGTCCATGCTTGCCGGAAACTCGGGGAACGGACGCATGGACTATCCATGGAAAGTCCAGCAGTCATTTCAATATCTGCTTTGTGGAAACAACACGTGGCAGCAGTTGGCCGAGAGGGTGGGTCCGCCCAGGATGCTCTCTCTATTTCGGCAGTATCGGTTCACATTAATGACCCGGCAAACGCCCCGATTTCCAGGGTGGCCCGGGACATGCTGACATCCAAATCGGCAACCGAAAGCCGCTGTAGAATCGACAGCGCGCCAACCACTGAAAGGTTTGACCATGCCCTACACGCCTGAACTGCTCGATGAACTGAATATGCTGATTCGCTTCGACCTGGTGACCAATCAACAAGGCCTCAAGGTTCACACCCACACGGCCGATGCCAAGGTGATTTCTGCCACCCGGCGTCTGTACGACAAAGGGCTGGTTACGCAGCAGGATGGCGGTTATCTGACCAGTCTGGGACGTAACGCCGTGGACCATGCGCATGCAGCGCTGGCCCTGCTGACCGAGGGCAGTGCACATGCTGCGAAGACGCCCGAACCTGAAGTTGCGATTTCCGCCTGATCGGCAATTGCCCGGACGGACAACCAGGCGGTCGTAATCGTTAGCTGAAACGCTGCCGAACGCAACCGCGGTTAGTGCCCGTGCGGGCGCTTGTTGTGGGGCTTGGCGACCACCGGCTCGGGCACCTCGGGCGGGTGGCGAATCACTGCCACGAGTTCGTCAGGCTCGTACCAGAACTCGCCATGGGGACCACTGAGACGGCCGGTAATCAGCAAGATCAGGCCATCCACCACATTGATCTGGGTGATCGTTTCCCAAGTATCGGTTGGGTGTTTGCTAGTGCCGAGACCGTTGTAGATTAAATCGCCGAGCCGGACTTCGGCCGCGGCAATCTTGATTCTGGTTGTCATACACCCCTCTCCTGAAGCGCCCGCCGTCCACGCTCGGACATTGGCCGATCATGCGCCTTTCCTGGCGTCCGCGCCACGCTG
The DNA here is from genome assembly GCA_964527745.1 of uncultured Dechloromonas sp. Classification (GTDB taxonomy): domain Bacteria; phylum Pseudomonadota; class Gammaproteobacteria; order Burkholderiales; family Rhodocyclaceae; genus Azonexus. Next base: position 1,506 of record CAZGPO010000103.1, on the reverse strand, counting down.
CAGCCGATCTACCCGGCAGGCTACGCCGAGCCGGCGCTCAGCCCCCCCGTCTGCCGCAAAGCAAGGTGGAAATCATGGGCAGCCGCACACCGGTCGATGATCGGCACGCCGAAATCCCCGCCAGCCTTGCCGACACCGTCATCGGCGACGATACGGCGCAGGAAATCGGCCTGCTGCGACCATGGAAGCAACACCCCAAGGGTGCTTCCCACCGGGCGTTGCTGGCCCCAGAGTCGACGCCGTAAAAGGGCCAAATTCCGCTCGCTGCTTGATCGCCCCGCCGCTTAGCGGCTGATATCGACGACGACGCGCCCACGCACCTTGCCTTCAAGCAGGCTGGCGCCAGTGGCGATGGCTTCCGAGAGGCCGATTTCGGTCGTCATGGCGTCGAGCCTGGCGATGTCGAGATCCCGCGCCAGACGCGTCCAGGCTTCCTGGCGCACCGCCAGCGGCGCCATCACGCTGTCGATGCCGTACAGCGTGACGCCGCGCAGGATGAACGGCGCCACCGTCGCCGGGAAATCCATGCCGCCGGCCAGCCCGCAGGCGGCTACGGCGCCACGATATTTGGTCGTCGCACAGGCGTTGGCCAGCGTCTGGCTGCCCACGGTGTCGACGACGCCGGCCCAGCGTTCCTTGCCGAGCGGCTTGCCCGGCGCGGACAGTTCGCCGCGCTCAATGACATCCGTCGCGCCCAACGCCTTCAGGTGTTCGGCTTCGGCGGGACGGCCGGTCGACGCCACCACCGTGTAACCGAGTTTGGACAGCAGCGCGATGGCCACGCCGCCGACGCCGCCGTTGGCCCCGGTGACCAGAATCTCGCCGTCGGCCGGCTTGATGCCGTGCCTTTCGAGCGCCAGCACGCAGAGCATGGCGGTGTAACCGGCAGTGCCGATGGCCATCGCCTGGCGCGCCGTGAACGCGGCCGGCAGCGACACCAACCATTCGCCGCGGACCCGTGCCACCTCGGCCAAGCCACCGCAATGCGTTTCGCCGACGCCCCAACCGTTGAGCAGCACGCGATCACCCGCCTTCCACGCCGGGTTCGAACTCGCGCTGACAGTGCCGGCGAAATCGATGCCGGGAATCATCGGGAAACGCCGCACGACCGGCGCCTTGCCGGTCAGCGCCAGGCCGTCCTTGTAGTTGAGCGTGCTCCACTCGACACGCACCGTCACGTCGCCTTCGGGCAACACAGCATCATCGATCTGCTGCACGGCGGCCTGGTAGCCGGATTCATCCTTGGTGATCAGGATTCCCTTGAACATGATTTTTTCTCCTTTGCTTGGCATTCGGGGGATCGACAGGCATAACTTAACCCCAAAAATATCACTGATACAGTCACGCGAAGAAAAAGCTCAAAAAATGCCCGATTTTTCCGGTCGACCGCACCACCTTGCAGCGGCGACGTAAAATGATGACAAGAATAATCCTGCCGACTGTGGAGATACAAAATGACTCACCCGCTTGCTGGCCAACCCGCGCCGCTCGATGTCCTGACCGATA
>CAZGPO010000102.1:0-7880 GCA_964527745.1 uncultured Dechloromonas sp. | reverse complement strand
GTCACACCGCCTCGTCGAGCGCCAGGCCATGCTGCGCAAGGATGGTCGTCTGCCATGGGCGCGCCCGGACGCCAAGTCGCAGGTCACCATCAAGTACGTTGACGGCAAGCCGCACTCGATCGACACCGTCGTGCTGTCGACCCAGCACTCGCCGGACATCAGCCTCGAAGACCTGCGCGAAGCGACCATCGAGCAGATCATCAAGCCGGTTCTGCCGAAGGAACTGGTCAAGGGCGACATCACGTTCCTGGTCAACCCCACCGGCCGCTTCGTCGTCGGCGGCCCACAGGGCGACTGCGGCCTGACCGGGCGCAAGATCATCGTCGACACCTACGGCGGTGCCGCCCCGCACGGTGGCGGCGCTTTCTCGGGGAAGGATCCGTCCAAGGTCGACCGCTCCGCCGCCTACGCCGGCCGCTACGTCGCCAAGAACATCGTCGCCGCCGGCCTTGCTTCGCGTTGTCTGGTGCAGGTTTCCTACGCCATCGGCGTCGCCGAACCAACCTCGATCATGATCGACACCTTCGGCACCGGCAGGATCAACAACGAAACGCTGACCGAACTGGTCAAGAAGCATTTCGACCTGCGCCCCAAGGGCATCGTCAACATGCTCGACCTGCTGCGCCCGATCTACCAGAAGACCGCCGCCTACGGCCATTTCGGCCGCGACGAGCCGGAATTCACCTGGGAAGCAACCGACCGCGCCCTGTTGCTGAAGTCCGACGCCGGACTTTGATCCTGCCCCGGTCGACCTGCGGAATTCGATGAATTTTGCGGGTCGACCGCAACCGGTACTGCGCCGGAATCGGAAAAAGAGTTTATAATCCGCAACCTACCGAGGAGCGCTGCAGGGGAAGTCTCCCTCAGGCTCGGTTTCAAACCGCGCTCACCTATCAACCCCGTGCCGGGCACGGGATGGCGGGTGAGCCGAATTTGCCCCATCCCTCTCCCGGCCACAGTTCATCAGGAGCTTACTGTGGCTGAATTCAAAGACTACGTTGTTGCCGATCTGAACCTTGCCGACTGGGGTCGCAAGGAAATTCGCATCGCCGAAACCGAAATGCCCGGCCTCATGGCCATTCGCGAGGAATTCGCGAAGAGCCAGCCGCTCAAGGGTGCACGGATCACCGGTTCGCTGCACATGACCATCCAGACCGCCGTGCTGATCGAGACGCTGACCGCGCTCGGCGCTCAGGTTCGCTGGGCCTCGTGCAACATCTTCTCGACGCAGGACCACGCCGCCGCGGCCATCGCCACCGACGGCATTCCGGTCTTTGCCGTCAAGGGCGAGTCACTGACCGATTACTGGGATTACACCCACCGCATTTTCGAGTGGCCAGCCAACGGAAATGAGGGCGTCTACTCGAACATGATCCTCGACGACGGCGGCGACGCCACGCTGCTGCTGCACCTCGGCGCCCGCGCCGAAAAGGACATTTCCGTTCTGGCCAAGCCGGGTTCGGAAGAAGAAACCATCCTGTTCGCGGCGATCAAGGCCAAGCTGGCCGTCGACCCGACCTGGTACTCCGTGCGCCTGGCAGCCATCAAGGGCGTCACCGAGGAAACCACCACTGGCGTCCATCGCCTGTACCAGATGCACGAGCGCGGCGAACTCAAGTTCCCGGCGATCAACGTCAATGACTCGGTGACCAAGTCCAAGTTCGACAACCTGTATGGCTGCCGCGAATCGCTGGTCGACGGCATCAAGCGCGCCACAGATGTCATGGTCGCCGGCAAGGTCGCCGTCGTCGCCGGCTACGGCGATGTCGGCAAGGGTTCCGCCCAGGCGCTGCGCGCCTTGTCGGCCCAGGTCTGGATCACCGAAATCGATCCGATCTGCGCCCTGCAGGCAGCGATGGAAGGCTATCGTGTCGTCACCATGGAATACGCCGCCGACAAGGCCGACATCTTCGTCACCTGTACCGGCAACTATCACGTCATCACTCACGATCACATGGCGGCGATGAAGGACCAGGCCATCGTCTGCAACATCGGCCACTTCGACAACGAGATCGACGTCGCGTCGATCGAGCAGTACCAGTGGGAAGAAATCAAGCCGCAAGTCGACCACATTATCTTCCCCGACGGCAAGCGCATCATCCTGCTCGCCAAGGGCCGTCTGGTGAACCTGGGCTGCGGTACAGGCCATCCGTCCTACGTGATGTCCTCTTCCTTTGCCAACCAGACCATCGCGCAGATCGAACTGTACACGCGCACCGCCGATTACCCGGTGGGTGTATACACACTGCCCAAGCATCTGGACGAGAAGGTCGCCCGTCTGCAGTTGAAGAAACTCAATGCACAGCTCAGCGCGCTGACCGACGAACAGGCTGCCTACATCGGCGTGCCGGTCGACGGGCCGTATAAAACAGAGCACTATCGCTACTGATCGGGCACGATGCTCGGCAAGCCGCTGCGGCGGCCTGCCTTGTCCAACACTGGAGATTTGCATGCCAGCAATTCGGATACGCCACACCCGGCCGACCATCATTCCGGAGGAAGTCACCCTATGATCGTTCGCATCGCCGCCGTCCAATACTTGCTTCGCTCAATTCACGACTGGTCCGGTTTCGAAAACCAGGTCCGCTTCATCATGAAGGCGGCGGGCGACTACAAACCACAGTTCGTGCTGCTGCCTGAGATCTTCACGACCCAGTTGCTGTCGTTCATGGACACCAGCAATGTCCACGACTCGGTGCGCAACATGCAAGACTACACCAAGCGCTACAAGGATCTGATGCAGGAACTCGCAGCGCAGTGGAACGTGCACCTGATCGGCGGCTCGCACCCGACGCTTCATGAGGATGGCCGCTTGCTCAACACCGCCTATTATTTCACGCCAACTGGCGAAATTTTCGAGCAGGACAAGATCCACCGCACACGCTGGGAACGCGAGAAGTGGAACACCGACGCCGGCGACCAGTTGCGCCTGTTCGAGACACCGTTCGGCAAGATCGCCATCCTGATCTGCTACGACATCGAGTTTCCGGAACTGGCGCGTATGGTCTGCGAAGCCGGCGCCGACATCCTTTTCGTTCCCTCGTGCACCGACGACCGCCAGGGCTTCCTGCGCGTGCGCTACTGCTGCCATGCGCGCGCCATCGAGAATCAGGTCTTCGTGGCGATGACCAGCACCATCGGCAACCTGCCGGTCGAAGGCCTCGGCATGCACTACGGCCAGGCCAGCATCATCACCCCGTCTGATTTTCCGTTCGCCCGCGACGGCATCGCCGCCGAAGGTACGCTCAATGTCGAGCAGATCGTCGTTGCCGACGTCGACCTCAAGGACCTTGAAGGAAATCGCCTCAACGGCACGACGATCCCGCTTTACGACAAGCGCAAGGACGTCTACGAGCATCCGGTGCAAACCTTCAAGGTAGGTTGATCGCTTGAAATCGTTCCACCGCCGGGCCGAGCGCCCGGCACCATCCCCGTCACCCACCGTCAGGCCGAGCGTCGATCGCCATGGCCTGATGCGACTGGACAGCCTGCTCACGCAAAAGGGCCTGGCACCATCGCGCACCGCCGCGCAACGGATGATTCAGGCCGGCCGCGTACTACTGGACGGCAACCCGGCGCTCAAGGCGGCGCTCGAAGTCACAGCCGATGCGCGCGTGGAAGTCGTCGCCGACGCCGACGATCGCTTCGTCTCGCGTGGTGGACTCAAGCTGGCCGGTACACTGGCTGCGACAGGTCTGCCGGTTGTCGGAAAAACATGCCTCGACATTGGCCAGTCTACCGGCGGCTTCACCGATTGCCTGTTGCAGGCCGGCGCCCGACACGTCGTCGGCGTCGATGTTGGCCACAGCCAGCTACATCACCGACTGGCTGACGATCCGCGCGTCAGGGCGCTTGAAGGCATCAACTGCCGGACCCTGAGCGCCGCCGTACTCGGCCCGGCCTTTCCCGCGTCCGGCTTCGATCTCATCGTTGGCGATCTCTCTTTCATTTCGCTGACGCTGATCCTGCCTAACCTACCCGAATTGCTCGCCGATGGCGGTCACCTGCTATTGCTGGTCAAGCCGCAGTTCGAAGTCGGCGCCAGCAAAGTCGGCAAGGGCGGCATCGTCCGCGACGCAGCGCTCTATGGCGATGTTGAGCGGAGGTTGCGCCAATGTGCGCGCGACAATGGCTTTGTCGTACGCGGCTGGCTCGACAGTCCGATCACCGGCGGCGACGGCAATCGCGAATTTTTTATCTGGTTGAACAAATGAAACCCGAAATCTCCATCGAATTTTTCCCGCCACAAACGCCTGAAGGCATGGTCAAGCTACGGACGACCCGCGCCGAACTGGCCAAGCTGAATCCAGAATTCTTTTCGGTCACCTACGGTGCCGGCGGCTCGACGCGCGAGCGCACTTTCGCCGTGGTCAAGGAAATCGCTGCCGAGGGCATTGCCGCCGCTCCGCATCTGTCGTGCATCGGCTCGACACGCGACAACGTTCGCGAAATCCTGGCCGAATACAAGGCGGCCGGCATCCGGCGCACCGTCGCCCTGCGCGGCGACCTGCCCTCCGGCATGGCCGAAACCGGCGAGTTCCGCTACGCCAACGAACTGGTCGAATTCATCCGCAACGAAACCGGCAATTGGTTCACCATCGAAGTCGCCGCCTACCCCGAGTGGCACCCGCAGGCGCGCAGCCCGAAGGACGATCTCGCCGCCTTCGCGCGCAAGGTCAAGGCCGGCGCCAACTCGGCAATCACCCAGTATTTCTACAACGCCGACGCCTATTTCCACTTCGTCGATGAAGCACGGGCACTGGGCGTGGATGTACCGATCGTCCCCGGCATCATGCCGATCGCCGGCTTTACCAAGCTGGCTCGCTTCTCGGATGCCTGCGGCGCCGACATTCCGCGCTGGATGCGCAAGAAATTCGAGAGTTTCGGCGACGACACCGAATCAATCCGCGCCTTCGGCCTCGATGTCGTTACCGAACTGTGCGAACGCCTGCTCAAGGGCGGCGCACCCGGCCTGCACTTCTATTGCATGAACCAGTCAGCGCTGACGACAGAAATCTGCAAACGTCTTGGCTGAATGTGCTTTCAGAAAAAGCCATGGAAATGACTTGGCAAACCGGCTTTCGCAAGGGAGTCCGTTTTATATTTGGCGACATCCCGCCACGCGCGAACTCGACTCCACATATGAAATTGTTGCGCGCCTCAGGATGTTAATATCCAAAGCGGTAGCGAACATCAGCTGACCCGATAGCTGTGCGGTTCGCCGAAATAAATATTTCTGGCATGGTGGTTAAAAGGATTCGATCACGCAAAAGTTGGCTTTTTTGCCGCTCGGGTTTGTCTTCTTATGCCTCGCCGCTGCGACAACACCACCTATCGCCCAGCAGTGGTTCTTTTCCGGGGAATAATGAGCAAATATTACATCACGTCAGGGGTGGCAATCGAGGAACTCGTCATTGGCGAGAAGCTGGGTGCCAGTGATACGGGGAATAAATTTGCAATCATCGCCCCACTGCAACTTGCAGACAGCGTGGCCTATATCTATCTCAACCCGAAGGCTTTTGATGCAGAAAGAATAGGCACGCTCGTCGAAAAAGTGCCATCGCAATTATGGGCTGTTTTGGCATCTGGCGCCCAGTACCCTCAATATGCTTGGCCGCAACATATTGTTTATGCCAAATCAGGTTTTTCCAAGGGGTTACAACCTGTTGGCATCCTGATGCCCAAGATCGATTTACTGGCGACCGTGACTCTTGATGCCTACTTTGATCCCTCATCAGGCAGGACGAAGGGCCTTGATGCGCACAGGCTCGCGCTTCCAAGAAAAGTGGCGATTGCAATCAATCTCTGCAAGTTGCTGGGCGAACTGCACTCAAGGCAGGTCTACTGCATTGATTTCAAGCCAGAGAACATACTGGCAAACAGAAATGGCGGCCAGGTTACCCTGCTTGATTGCGACAACTATGCCGTCATTTCGAACAATGGGAAATACTACCCTGCAACACATCTCTCCAAGGGCTATGTCGCACCGGAGGTGCTGAAGCGCAAGGGGGTCACCTCCGACCTGGCTGAAGCACAGGACTGCTTCGCGCTGGCAGCCGGCCTGTTTCAGATATTCAATTACGGCATTTCTCCGTTCTCGGGAAGGATTAACAAAGGCTGGCTGGAAGCCGAAGAGGATGACGCACGCGTCGAAGCGGGTTACTACCCTTATGGGCTCCATCCCAATCCAGCAATAGTTCCATCCCCCCAATCCGTACACGATTGCTTGCCGGTTTCGTTAAGGCAGATGTTTGATAGAGCCTTTCGGGAAGACAAAGGGAGGCCAACAGCCCAAGAATGGGAAGATGTTCTGCGAAGTTTGCGCGAGAAGGCAAAATATGTCATCTGCAAAGAACATCCAAACGATCCGGAGCATATTCATTTCGCTGACTTACCCTGTTGCAGGTGCCAACGCGACAAGCGCATCGGGACGCCGGAAGACGGCAGCACAAATCCTCAGCCTTCAAGCATCAGTATTGGCATCCAGAATCAGAACAAGCAGAACGCGGCGAACACCGCTCCCGAAGCGCACTTGGTCAAGACTGCTTCCGGATGGCGGCACTGGATTATCTGGATTGTCGCGGTTGCCTTGGGAATCGCCCTGCTGACATACCTTGGGAATCGCGATGGCGACAATTCGTCGACTCATGTTCGTACGCCATTGCAATCACCCCCGTTAAGCCAACCGTCCGGTGAGTCCAAGAGCGGCGATTTGGTTGGATCAATCAATCCGGCAATACCACAAGCCGAAAGCCCGGAGCGAAGGCCGTTTACCAAGGAGGAGATTTATTATTGCCTGGTAAAAGAATATAGGGCGAATGTAATCAGCATCGTTCTTTCCGGATCCAATACGCCAGCGCCCGTTTCTTTGCTATCGGATATTGCTGATCACAAAGCGCGCTGCAAGAACTATGCATTTTCCAGTTCCGACTACGAAGCAGCCAAATCGATCTTCGAGCACAACAAGGTGAGCATTCGTGACAAAGCCCGCGCAGAGGCAGAATCATTCAAGAAAATCGACTTACCCCCATTGTCGACTACAGCCGAGGCCAATGATCAAGGATTGATGCCAAACAAGGCTTTAGATTTGGGTGGCCAAAAACAAAGGGGGGGTCGCCTGCAGCAGTATGATCAGACGAAAAAGGGTGAAGTACCTGTCGCTTCGCTTCAGCACGTAAAACCCGCGGACTCAAGTGTATCGCCCACCATGCCGAGCAGGGATAAATCCACCGGAATCAATTCTCCAGATCGCGTACAGGCCGCTCGGATGCAAGGGCCTGACCAAGCAAGAAATGACAGCACGCCAACTCTTGCACCTCGACAACAAGAACCACTGAGTTCGAGCTTGTTGACCGCCATACAACGTGGAGACTTGCCTACGGTAAATGAATATCTAAATCGTGGCACAAGCCCTAACGAAATTATGGCTAACGGCGCCCCAATTTTAAAGAATGCCGTCGTGAGTTCCGCCATGCCGGTGGCCGAGCTTCTTTTGAGACGCGGCGCTGACATAAACGCCAGGGATGCCAGTGGGAAAACCGCTCTATTCTGGGCCAGAAGTATGAATAACGAAGCTTTCGTTCAGATGCTATTGAAACATGGCGCACAGGAATGACTTGATGCAACTGATTCAAGTTGTTTGTCTGGCCAGGCCCTTTGCCGCAAACTGCAATTTTGAATTTGACACCACGTCTATTTGACTGCCGATCCAACGCTCTGCCGGCAAAACGAGAACTGCGATCTGCCCTGATAGCCTTGGGATGCACACGGAAACCTGCCACCGCCTTGGCTGAAACACGACCGTTACGGTCGACGCAAAAAAACCGCGAAAAACGCGGTTTTTTTGCGTGTGAAGCCGGGTTAATCAGGCAGCTTGCGTG
>CAZGPO010000101.1:599-7896 GCA_964527745.1 uncultured Dechloromonas sp. | reverse complement strand
CAAGGTATTACTTTATTGATAACGGGATTCGTAATGCTGTGATCAATAATTTTAAATCGAGCGCCTGGCCGCGCATGCGGGCCATCACCTGCTCTACGTGCTGATGCTCGCGATCCCGCTCAGCGGCTGGCTGATGAGTTCGGCCAAGGGCTTCCAGACGGTGTGGTTCGGCGTCCTGCCGATCCCCGACCTGCTCGACAAGAACAAGGAACTGGGCGATCTGCTGGCACTGGTGCACAAGAGCCTCAACCTGCTGTTCGTCGCCGTCATCGTCGGCCACGTCGGCGCCGCCCTGAAACATCACCTCATCGACAAGGACGACATCCTGATCAGGATGTTGCCCAGACACTGATTCCCAAGGAGAACACCATGAAACGCTTCGCTTTCGCCCTCGCACTGGCCGCCGCGCTGCCCTTCGCCGCGCAGGCCGCCGAATTCAACCAGGTACAGACCGACAAGAGCGCCATCATTTTCGGCTACCAGCAGATGGGCGTCAAGATGGATGGCCGCTTCAAGAAGTTCGCCGCCAGGCTGAATTTCGACCCAGCCAAACCGACCGACGCCAAGGCGACCTTCGACGTCGATCTGGCCAGCGTCGACACCGGTACCCCGGAGGCCGACGAGGAAGTCGCCGGCAAGCCGTGGTTCAACACCAAGGCCTTCCCGACCGCCCAGTTCGTTTCCGGCAGCGTCAAGGCGCTCGGCGGCAACCGCTACGAAGTGGCCGGCAAGCTGACGATCAAGGGCAAGACCCAGGACATTGTCGTCCCCGCCACCTTCACGGCACAGGGTAACACCGGCGTCTTCGACGGCAGTTTCACCATCCGCCGCGGCGATTTCGCTATCGGCGAAGGCGCCTGGGCCAAGTTCGACATCGTCGCCAACGACGTCCTCATCAAGTTCCGCATCACCGCAGCAAGCAAGTAACCCCCAACCACAACAGGAGAATCACCATGCAAAAACTGACCAAACTCACCGCCGCCCTCATCCTCGCCGCCGTCACCGCCGCCCCTGCGCTGGCCGCCCCGGAAACCTTCGCGGTCGACAGTACGCACACCTTTCCGCGCTTCTCTTACAGCCACCTCGGTTACTCGATCCAGATGAGCCGTTTCGACAAGGTCACCGGCACCGTTACCCTCGACAAGGCGGCCAGGACGGCTGCGGTCGACATCGTAATTGACACGAAATCCGTCAATACCGGTTCGGCGACCTTCAACGAGCACATCCAGGGTGAAGACTTCCTCGACACCGCCAAGCATCCGACCGCCACCTTCAAGTCGACCAAGGTCAACTTTGAAGGCGACAAGCCGGTCAGCATCGACGGCAACCTGACCCTGAAGGGCATCACCAAGCCGGTGACGCTGACCGTGACCTCCTTCCACGCCATGCCGCACCCGATGATGAAGAAGGATGCAATCGGTGCCAACGCCACCACCAAGGTCAAGCGCACCGACTTCAACATGGGCAAGAACGCCCCCTATGTTGGCGACGAAGTCACCATCGACATCGCCTTCGAAGCCGTCAAACAGTAATTCACCCCAAGGAGCCCCGCCCATGCTGACCATTCGCAAATCCGAAGATCGCGGCCATGCCGACCATGGCTGGCTGAAAAGTCATCATTCCTTCTCGTTCGCCAACTATTACGATCCGGCGCACATGGGCTGGGGCAACCTGCGCGTCATCAACGACGACTTCATCGCCCCGGGTGGCGGCTTCGGCATGCATGGCCACCGCGACATGGAAATCGTCACTTATGTCACCACCGGCGCGCTGGCCCACAAGGACAGCATGGGCAACGGCACCGTCATTCCACCCGGTGACGTGCAGCGCATGAGCGCCGGCAGCGGCGTCAGGCACAGCGAGTTCAACCATGCGCCGGACCAGACGACGCATCTCTTCCAGATCTGGATCGAGCCGCGTGAAAAAGACATAACGCCGGGATACGAGCAGAAAAGCTTTGCCGATGCCGAAAAGCGCGGGTGCCTGCGTCTGATCGCTTCGCCCGACGGCGCCGACGGCTCGGTGACCATCCACGCCGATGCCGCGCTTTATGCCGGACTGTTCGATGGCGATGAAGCCGCCACCCTGCCGCTGAACCCGGCGCGCAAGGCGTATGTCCATGTCGCCTGCGGCACGCTCGCGGTCAACGGCCGGAACCTGCGGGAAGGCGATGCCGCCCTGCTGGCCGATGAAAGCCGCCTGACCCTGAGCGATGGACAGGATGCCGAAGTTCTGGTCTTCGATCTCGCCTCCTGACCTGACCGCCGCGAACGGCGCAAGTGAGCATCCGGTCGTGTCATCCTCAAGCAAGGCAGGGCTTCGATCCGGTCTTCGCAGGCAGAAGATTTCAGAGAGAGGTGTCGCTTGACCGGAGGATGGGGGAAGAACATACTTTTTCCGGGTATCGGATCGTTTTATTAGAACGACTTATGCGCCTCCCCCAAACCAGATGTACACCCACAAATGAAAGGATCAACTCATGAACAAGCGTGAATTCATGGCTGCCGGTGCATCAATAGCCGCCCTTACGGCCCTTGGTGGCATTACGGCCGGTTGCACGACCACGAGCGGCGCCTCCGGCGATCCTGCTGCCCGACGCCAGGCCATCGATTCGGCGGTGGACAGCGCCCTGTCACGCCTCTACAGGGAAGCCAAAGGATCGGAGGAAATGGTGAGGTCGGCGCGGGGAGTTCTGGTGTTTCCGAACTTTGTCTCGGCCGGCTTCGTCGTCGGTGGTTCGCACGGCCAAGGGGCGATGCGCCAGGGCGGCAAGACCAGCGGCTACTTCCGCATGACCGAAGCCTCGGTCGGGCTACTCGCTGGCGCCCAATCGCAGGCGGTCTTCATCCTCTTCATGACGCAGGAAGTGCTGAACCGATTCGAATCCAGCAGAGGATGGACGGCTGGTGCCGATGGTTCGGTAGCCCTGTTGACAGTGGGTGCCGATGCCCGCGTGACGACCCGTACCGCCCAGCAACCGATCGTTGGATTCGTTCTTACCAATGGCGGGCTGATGGCGAACCTGAGCCTGAATGGCAACCGGGTCACGCCACTCGACCTGTAGGTGTTCCGATTCCGGAAATATGTTTCGGGGTGATTATCAAGGCGGTGCGTGCCAGTAATCGACAACGCTGCGGTTAACCACCGGAAACCAAACAAAACGGGCGCCGACGGCGCCCGTTTCTTTTTCTTCCCCCCGCCCACGCGAGAGGCCGAAAACCTTGATCTCAGTGCTTCAGGTTGGCGGAAAAAACTGCCTTGGATTTTTCGGAAAACTGGAATTCGTTGAATGCGCGGTCGATTTCGGCTTCGTTGCCGCCTGCCGAGTGATCCTCGAAGCAGATACCGATCGTCCTGCCGTTGGCGGCCAGGGTCTGGAAGGCGTAACGCCAGCGCTGGGCTTCGGCCAGTCGCTCGCGTAATTCGGTTTCGTTGGAAATTGCAATGCCAGCTTTCTTCAGGGAATCCAGAAACTGCTCGAAGGATTCGTTGCTCAAACTGCCCATTTGTTTCTCCGTTTATAAGTGCGGTGATGTATCACCATGAGGCTAATAACGACGCGTTTTCGATTCGGTTGACACGAAAGTCATAGAACATTGAGTGCGATAATTGCGCCCTATGAAAAACCAAGGCATCCCTGCCGCGATTCCGGAAATCCGCCCCGGGCAGTCGATCGAACTGCTCAAGGAACTGCACATCCTGACCCGCGACGGCAAACTCAACCAGGACACCCGACGCAAGCTGAAACAGGTCTATCACCTCGTTCACTTCATCGAACCTTTACTGGATGATGCCGAAACGCTGGTCGACCATGGGGCCGGCAAGTCCTATCTCGGTTTCATCCTGTACGATCTCTGTATCAAGAACCGTGCCACCGGAGAAATAATCGGCATCGAAAGCCGTCCGGAACTGGTCGACAAATCACGCGAACTGGCCGGCCGGCTTGGCTTTCCACGCATGCGCTTCGTCGCCTGCACGGTCGAGGAGTCACTGACCGACCCGCAGCTGCCTGAGCGTGTGGATGTCGTGACCGCCCTACATGCCTGCAATACGGCGACCGACGACGCGATCCGCTTCGCGCTCGCTCGGGACGCGCGTCATGTCGTTCTCGTACCCTGTTGCCAGGCCGAGGTCGCCGCCGCATTACGGGCAAAAAAGAACGCGTCGTTGGGCAAGACGCCGCTCTCCGAACTGTGGCGCCACCCGATCCACACCCGCGAACTGGGCAGCCACCTGACCAACGTACTGCGCTGCCTGCTACTCGAAGCACATGGCTACCACGTCACGGTAACCGAACTGGTCGGCTGGGAACATTCGATGAAGAATGAACTGATCATCGCCTCAAAATCGGACAAAAATGGCGGTCGACCGCGCCAGATTGCCCGCGAGCGCGCCATCGCCATCCTCCACGAATTCAATCTCGAAGACCTGACGCCGCGCTTTGCCTACTAGACCGATGCCACGCCCGAACCATCCGCTCGAACTGCTCGCCCCGGCCAAAAATGCCGATTTCGGAATCGCCGCCATCAAGCACGGCGCCGACGCCGTCTATATCGGCGGCCCGGCCTTCGGCGCCCGCTACGGGGCCGGCAACACGGTGGCCGACATCGAGCGCCTGAGCGCCTTCGCCCACCGTTATCACGCCAAGGTCTTCGTCGCGCTGAACACCATCCTGCACGATGCCGAACTGGAAGAGGCCCGCCGCCTGGCCTGGCAGATATATGAATCCGGTGCCGACGCACTGATCATCCAGGACATGGGCCTGCTCGAAATGGATCTGCCGCCGATCCAGTTGCATGCCAGCACGCAAACCGACAACCGCAACCCGGCCAAGGTCAGGTTTCTCGAAGACGCCGGCTTCTCGCAAGTCGTTCTGGCACGCGAATTAAGCTTAAACGAAATTATCAACATATCTTCGCAAGCTACTGTTGCATTGGAATATTTCGTTCACGGAGCGCTTTGTGTCGCTTTTTCGGGACAGTGCTACATCAGCCATGCCCATAACGGGCGCAGCGCCAACCGCGGCGAATGCTCGCAAGCCTGTCGCCTGCCCTATACGCTGGTCGACGAAAAAGGCCGGACAATCAGCGAAAACCAGCATCTGTTGTCGATGAAAGACAACAATCAGAGTGAAAACATCCTGAGTCTGGCGCGCGCCGGGGTCTCTTCGTTCAAAATCGAGGGGCGGCTGAAAGACCTTTCCTACGTCAAAAACATCACCGCGCACTATCGGTCGCTAATTGACGACATCCTCGAAAAACACCCCGAATTCGAGCGCGCCTCCTCCGGCCGCAGCACCTTCACTTTCACGCCGCAGCCGGACAAAACCTACAATCGCGGCTATACCGACTATTTCGCCAACGACCGCCAGGACGACATTGGCGCTTTCGATTCGCCCGCTTTCGTCGGCGAGCCGGTCGGTGAGGTCGCCGAAATCGGCAGCGACCATTTCACGATCGACTCCGCCAGCGAATTCCACAACGGCGATGGCGTCTGCTTCTACGATGCCCACGGCGAGGTGGTCGGCATGCGCATCAACCGGGCGGACGGCACGATGCTGTTTCCGGCCGAGATGCCGGAACAACTGAGTGCCGGCACCACCCTCTTCCGCAACCGCGACCAGGCCTTCGAACGCGCCCTGGAGAAAGCGTCGGCGGAACGCCATATTTCCGTGCGGCCGGTTTTCGCCGAGACCGCCGACGGCTTCCGCCTGACCCTGACCGACGAAGATGGCATAATCGTTGCGGTCGACCTGAAAAATGACGAGAAAACAGGCCGCGAAGTCGCCAAGAACGCCGAGCGGGCGACCGCCATGCTACGTGAGCAACTGGGCAAATTCGGCAATACGATGTTCGTCGCCCAGCAGGTCGAGTTGCAACTGTCGCAGGCGTGGTTCCTGCCCATCGCTGCAATCAACGCCCTGCGCCGTGCCGCGACCGAAAAACTCGAAGCGGTGCGCCTCGCCGCCCACCCGCGCCCGCCGCGCGCCGCGCCGGCAGCCAATCCGGTGCCCTACCCGCAGGATGAACTGACCTACCTCGGCAACGTCTTCAACACCAAGGCCCGGCAATTTTACGAAAAACACGGTGTCAAGCTGATCGAGGAAGCCTACGAAGCCGGCAACGAAAAAGGCATGGTCTCGCTGATGATCACCCGCCACTGCCTGCGCTACAGCTTCAATCTCTGCCCGAAAGAGGTCAAACACCTGAAGCCCGATCCGATGACGCTGATCAACGGCAACGAAAAGCTGATCCTCAAGTTCGACTGCAAGGCCTGCGAAATGCACGTCGTCGGCAAGATGAAAAAGGGCGTGAAACTGAACATCGGGATGATCCGGCCTAGGGCTGGCACCTGACTTCGACTACAGGTGAAAGTCTGATTTTATTTTCCGTGAATCTGAACTTTCGACCCTCAGTTGCCGTGCGCGCCGTGAGGGGTTCTATGGCCGTTGACGGAGTGGAGCCGCCGTTAGTGACGACGGATCACAGACAGGTCGTCGTCCAGAGCCGACCGTGGGGCTGCGACCAGCATCGGGCGGCAATGCGCCGTTTACCCGCCGCTCAGCCGCTGATGGCGGTCAATGGTAAGCGCCCAGCCGTCCCACCTTGTCGGATCCTGATTTACGGCTTTTCGGGCCGAAGCGGCAAGAGTTCATCAATCCGGCTATTGGGCCAAACGGGCAATTTCTCCAGCGTATCCTTCAGCCAGGCATGCGGATCCAGCCCGTTCAGCTTGGCCGTCCCCAGCAGGCTCTGAATCGCGGCGGCCCGCTTCCCGGCGCGCTCTGAACCAGCGAACAACCAGTTCTTCTTCCCGATCGCGATTGGCCGAATGGCGTTCTCCACCGGATTATTGTCGATCGGCAGCACCCCGCTCTCGGCATAGCGAATCAGTGCCGGCCAGCGTTTGATACTGTAATCGAGCGCCTTGGCCGTACCGCCGCCATCGGCAACGCCGATCCGGGTGTCGATCAACCAGGTTCGCAAGGCCTCCAGTCGAGGTCGCGCTTCCTGCGCCCTCAGTTGCCGACGACCCACCGCATCCATTCCCTGTGCCTGGCGCTCCACCTCATACAGTTCACCGACCCGGCGCAATGCCTCGGCCGCGATCGGGCTCTGGTTGGCCGCATGGAGATCGAAGAACTTCCGGCGCGCATGCGCCAGGCAGGCCAGTTCGGTGAGTCCATGCGCAAACAGCGCCTTGTAACCGGCGTAATCATCGACCATCAGATGGCCACGCCAGCCGTCCAGGAAATTCCGTGCATGCACCCCATGCCGTCCCGGCTGGTAATCAAACA
>CAZGPO010000101.1:0-589 GCA_964527745.1 uncultured Dechloromonas sp. | reverse complement strand
TTGCCCTTGCCCGGGTCCAACTGCGGCACCGGCGTTTCGTCGGCGTGCAACACGCTGCGCTCCCGGAGCAGCACCGTCAGCCGATCGACCAGCGGTTGCAACGCCACCCCGACGCGACCCACCCACTCGGCCAATGTCGAGCGGGCCAGTGGCACCTGCTGGCGGGCAGCAATCTGTTCCAGGCGATAGAGCGGCAAATGATCCAGGAATTTGCTGGTCATCACCCAGGTCAGCAAGCCCGGGGCGGCCATGCCGCCATCGATGACCGCCGGCGGGATCGGTGCGGCACTGATCGTCTCACAGGTCCGGCAGGCATATTGCGGACGGATATCCTCACCGATTTTGATCAGATCCTTGCCGCACTGGCCGCAAGTACACGAATCCGGTTCATGCCGGTGTTCAATGCGCGGCAAATGCTCGGGGAGCGGCTGGCGACCCGCGCGTTCGCGTCTGGCCGGCTTGCTGGCAGGGCTCAGCTGCTCGGCTTCAGCTGCCTGCGCACTGGCGTCGGTACTCCAGCTTTCCTCGAACAGTTCGCGCTGTTCTGCGGAGAACTGCTCACTCTTGTTGGCGAAGCGAATACGCTTGT
>CAZGPO010000100.1:0-7918 GCA_964527745.1 uncultured Dechloromonas sp. | reverse complement strand
GGACGATGTAGGCGAGCACAGGCGGATTATGCCAAGAGCCGGCGCAGGATGAACATAATCAGTGCAACAATCACCAGCCCCCAGGCCGCCACCGCATAATCGGAGCGTAGCCATGGTTCGGCCGGCGAGCGCGGATCGCGCAATTCGTCGGGGAACGGACGCGGCGGCACCGGGATGATCTTCTGATCGGCAGGATTGCTTGGCACCCGTGCCTCATACTCGACGCTGCTTTCAACCGGCCAGTCCCCCCAGGCGCGGCTCGACGGAAATTGCGGCACGCGAACGAGCAGGATTTCCGTGATGTCCGCGGCCAGGAGCTTTTCGAATTCCGACAGCGTCCGCCCTCCGTCACCGCTAGCCAGACGCAGCAGATCGGCGCCCATTTCCTCGAAGGCGACGACCGGATAAAGGATGGTCCGGTCTTCGGTCAGGTAGTCGAATGTCGCCTTGCCCTTGGTCAGGCTGCCTTCCTTTGCCGCAACCAGCGGCAAGGCGACGATCGCCTTCGGCCAGCTTTCCGGTCCGCGCGCCGGCACCTGCCAGCCCAAGGTACGCACGGTATTGACGCTGATGCCGGCACAGTTGGCGCGTGCATGCTGATAGGCAAACTGGTGGCGGTAGAACTGGTTATAAACGCGCCCCAGCGCCGACTGCAGCCGCGCCGCGCTGCGGGCATCAGCGAGCGTCGCCACCAGCAGATACGACGGGCGATACCAGGCCTGGCCGCTGTTCAGGTCGCCAAGATAATTGTCGAGCGGCACCGGGGCGGCGATGATGCCCTTCTCGCTTTCTGAATCGAGCGTGTAGAAATTGTTGACCAGCCAGTCGTCGATGCCACCATTTTCGCCGATGCGGCCCGTCATCAGCGCGAAATGGCCACCGTGCGCTTCATCGTCGTCACCCTGCGCGCCGTTGAGCATGAGGCCGATGACCGGCTGCCCGGCGCGCGGCCCGCTGTTGCCCGGGCGCCGCCAAACAGATTGCACGACAAATGGGCTGTCCGCCCTGCCCGGCGGCTGCGTCCGCACCCAGTCACGAATGGCTCCCGGGTCGTCATTCAGCGCACCAGCGGCCGGTGTTTCCGGAATGCTGAAATCCTGCGGCCAGAAGCTCCGCGCCACGAAGGTTTCACCTTGTCGGTTTCCGCGCAGTTTTAGCGGTCGACCGTGGCAGAACGCCTTGCTACTTGCATCGAACCAGGCGCTGTTCAACGGCAGTTGCGGCGCCAGTTGCAGCGCAAGTTGCCGGTCGCCTACCGAGATCCCTCGGCCATCGTCGGCAAGTTGCACCTTGTGCAAGGTATCCGGCGCCGCCTGCCAGATCAGCGGCGGCAGTTCCGCAACGGCAGTGACAGGCGTTCTTTGCGCCCAGGCGGCAAGATCCTTCCTGACCGGCAGATTCGGGTCAAAGCCGGCGACCGGCATGCCGGGCTTGGGCACCGCGATGGTTTCGTTACGGAAATACCACAGCGCCTGCGGCAATGCGCCACAATCCAGGCAACTTCCGGTGGTGGTCACGAACTGGTCGGCAGAAAACAATCCATAAGCGGGCATGACGGAATTCTGCCCGAAACCGGCTGCACCGGCAGCTCCGCCGCTCAGCAAGAGAATTCCGGGACAAAACCTGCCGGCGGAACGACTGCCCCGTATCCGGAAACCCACCGGCTAAACACGCGTCCAGCTGGCCTTCGCCTCGAGAAACCTGGCAATACGCCGGTCGGCCATCTTGCTCTCGGGCAATTGCCCGAAGGCCTGGAAGATATGCGGCATGCCGTCAAAGACATCGAGTTGGACATCGACACCCGAACCATGCGCCTTGGCTGCCGCCCGCGTCGAATCGTCGAGCAGCATTTCATTGCTGCCAACCTGGAACAGCAGCGGCGGCAGCCCGGTGAAATCGCCGGTCAGCGGCGAAACGAACGGTGTCAGGTACAACTCGGGCTCGCCAAGGTACATCTCGCCGAACCAGCGCAACATGGCTGCCGAAAACATTGGGTCGCTCGCCTCGTTGACCGTTGCGCTGCGCCCACTCAGCGAAAAGTCGGTTGCCGGCGACAGCATCATTGCTGCCGCCGGCAACGGCAGCCCTTCGGTACGGGCACGCATCAGGGTCACCAGCGTCAGGTTGCCGCCGGCCGAATCGCCACCGATCACAATATTTTCAGCCGCCACACCTTGATTGAGAAGCCAGCGATAGGTCGCGAGGCAATCGTCGGCAGCCGCCGGATAGGGATGCTCGGGCGCCAGCCGGTAGACTGGCATCAGCGCACGGGCACCGGATTGCCGGCACCAGCGGGCGACCATCGCCGACTGGATACGGGGCATGCGAAAACAGAAGGCACCGCCATGAAGATAAAGGAATACACGATCAGGCCGGCTCTGCGGTACTTCAAGCCACTCTGCGCGCAGCTCGTCGCAGACTTGGCGGAAGATCCTGATATCGTTCCCGAGTTGTCCGAGATTGTGGTCGACCAGGGCGATACGCTTGCGCATGTCATGGATCGCATCCTCCGCCAGGCTATGGCGCTTGAACGAGAAGCGCAGCAGGTTATCGATGATGTACTGCGCCGAATCCCTGCCAATGTGCGGAATCACATGGTAATAAGGCGGTGCAGCAATCCTGGCGACAAATTCCGAATCCATTCCGAATTTATTCCTTTTCCTCGACCCGCGGACAACACCGGCAACATCCCCGAGTTACTGCTCATGACCTGCTTGTTGACGGACGATTAGCCGACTGCCGATTTTCTCACTATCGGCTTGCTTTGTACCTTTTTGTCTGGCGCAGACTTGCGCCTGACGGGCTTCTTCTCTGGAGCCGGCGTGGTTGTTTTCCGCTGTCGCGTCGCGGTGAACAGGGTTTTCACCGGTATTTCCTTGTTGACCGTAGCGTTCAGCAACTCCGTGAAACTCTCGGTCAGACAATCCACGAACACGGCCGGATCGGGCAGCATCTTGCGGCAGGAAACGAAGCAGACCCACAAGGTTCCGTTGTAGCTCAAACCGGTCAGATTCAGGCCGATGCCATCGACGACGATGGACAGCGGCATGAACATCTGCAACCTGGCCCCCGCCATGTACAGCGGGCGGTCCGGCCCGCGCACGTTGGACACCGTGACATTCACCAGCGGCATCAAAGCGCTGCGGGCAATCTGCTCGACCACCACCGCCGGCATCAAGTCGACCAGCCTGGCCGGCAGGTCATTACCCACTGCGGCGGAAAGCGACTTGCCCCGGTTGCTGGCGCGATGCACGGCGATGAGCCGTTCAAGCGGGTCGGCGATGTCGGTACCCAGCGGCACGGCAGCCATCCCGACCCGGTTGCTTTCATCACGCCCCGTCTGCTCGCCGCGCGTACTCAGCGGCATCAGGGCGTTGAGGCTTTCTTTGGGCAGCTCGCCTTTCAAGTCGAGATACTTGCGCAGCGCACCTCCCGTCGCCGCCATGAAAATGTCGTTGATGGTGACGCCCTCGACATGCTCACGAATATTCTTGCACTCGGCGAGCGAATAACCGACCGCATCGACCACGCGATGGGCCGAAATCTTGCCCGAGAAACGGGTATGCGGCGCGACATGCAGATTCCGGCCGTAAGGTTCGGCGATCTCGGCAGCCAGTTCCGCAATACCCAAGCGACCGCCGAGAACCTGACGCCCAAGATTCAGCGCCTTGCCACTGGTCACAAGGTTCACACCGCCCACCACCGCGCGCTTGCCAAGCCCGGCCATCAGCCACGCGCCGCCGAGCACCTGGCGGGCACGGTGGCTGACGGTACGGGCGAGGAGTTCGACGCTGGTCGGATCGCGGTCGGCAATGATGGCCGCTGGACGCTGGCCGTCCCCGTGATCCGGTAGCGGTGAGAGCGAATGGATGGCCCGCAGAATTTCCACCCCCGCTTCGCCGTCGACCGCAGCATGATGAAACTTGATGTAGAGCGCGAAGCTGCCCGGGGCAATGCCCTGGATATTGTCCAGCCCCTCGATGATATAGGCCTCCCACAAGGGCTTGCTCTTGTCCAGTGAGCGCGAATGCAGGCGCGCCACCTGAATCATCAGTTGCCGCCAGTCACCGGGTTGCGGCAGCGCGATATGACGGACGTGGTATTCGATATCGACATCGTTGTCGTCGACCCAGTGCGGTCGGTCGAGCCCCCACGGCGCTTCGACCAACCGACGGCGGAACACCTTGATCTGCCTCATCCGCGTATCGAAAAAGCTGAGAACCGACTTGAAGCGGAGTTCGCCACCCGGCACCGTCGACGGGTCGTAGATGCCGAGCGCCGCCACCTGCATCAACTGGTTGCCGTGATCCATCGTCAGAAACAGGCTGTCGAGACCTGAAAGGTATTTCATCGTCTTTCCCTAAAGCAAGATTAGCAATGCGTGCTGCTCACGCATTCCGCTGCGGCCCGCTCTTGGCCGACAGCCGCGCCCGAACCGGATGATGAGTCGCCTTGCCCGGTGCCGTCTGACCCGCCGGCATCGACTTGCGCCGCCTGCCGGTGCGTGATGGCGCACCAGTTCCCAACTCGCCGCGCCGCTCCTGTTCTTCGCGATCGACTTCGGCCACCAGGGCGGCAAAGCTCTGGCGCAGAGAATCCGCAAAAACTTCGGGATCGGGTACCATCTTGCGGCACGAGACCACGGTCGCCCACAGTTTTCCACAATAGTTGAAGCCGGTAACGTTGAGGCCGACGCCGTTCTTGACCACGCCGATCGGATAAAACCGGTTCAACTGCGCGCCGGCGATGTACATGGGAACGTCAGGGCCGCGCACGGTAGATACGACGATGTTCAGGTAATCACCGAGCAGGCTGTCCACCACTGCCGAAGTGATGCGTGTCGGCAACTCGTCCGCCAGCTGGCGGAGCAGATCGTGGCCGATCACGTCCGCCGTCTGGCGGGTATCCCCGGCCGATTGTTGAATGGCGCGCAGACGCACCAGTCCGGAATCGCTGTCGACATGCAGCGGCACGCGATGCTGGTTCAGCTTGTTGCCGCGCTCGCTGCCCGGCAGGATATCCTGATGCGATGCCGGCACCGCCGCCGCAAGCCCGGCCGGCAACGGATCGCCGCATTCCAGCAGGTAACGGCGTACCGCCCCGCCAACGATGGCGATGAACACGTCGTTGGTCGTGGAACCGCTGACCCACTTGCGAACGCGCTGGACCTCCGCCATATCGAAGCCGACAGCCTCGAAGATACGGCGCGACGAAACGGACCCGGCAAAGCGCGTCCTGACCACTTCCTTCGGCCACGCCAGTTGCTCCAGCAGGCGTTCGCGCAGGTTCCCGCCACCGGCCCGCCGGCATAGCACCTTGCCGCCCAGCGACGTCATCTTCAGCGTTGCCGCCGACAAGGTATGCCACAAACGAGCGACCCGCGGCACGACATTGCCCAGCGAACGGGCGTACAGTTCGATCGCCGTCGGCACGGCATCGGCCACCACCGGCTTTCTTGGCACATGGCTGTGTTCGGGCATCGAAATCAGTGAATGCAGGGCGCGTAGAATCTGTGCGCTGGCCTCGCCATCAACTTCGGCCCGGTGAAACTTGATGTAGATCGCGAAGCTTCCGGGCTTTACGCCTTCGACATTGTCGATCCCCTCGATGACATAAACCTGCCACAGCGGCTTGCTGCGGTCGAGCACCAGCGAATGCAAGCGCGCGACCTGAATGCAAAGGTGCCGCCAGTCGCCCGGCTTGGGCAGCGCAATGTGGCGAATGTGGTATTCGAGATCTACGTCCGCATCGTCGATCCAGTAGGCGCGGTCGAGATCGAACGGCACGCTGACCAGGCGCCGACGCAATACCGGCGAAACATCCAGCCGCTCGCGGATATGCGCCATGATGTCGCGCAACCTGACCTTGCCGCCCGGTGCCGTGCTCGGATCATAAATGCCCAATACCGCCACATGCATGCACTGGTTCGGGCGCTCCATGGCAAAAAAAAGCTCGTCCAGTCCGCCAAGCTGTTTCATGATCCGCTCAGAAATTGCATGAACATTCCGTTGATCATCTGTCCCTCACTCGCTCCAAACGGAGCCTGCGCCTGTTTTTCAGCGCCTGTAATGTATGTCCCGTCCAGCAATATAGCCCGACCAGTTGGTTCAAGCCTACTACACCGGACTCGCCAACAATAGAGTAATGCGCCTACAGAGGATCAGGAAAGGACACGCTGACGAGTAGCGAATCTCCGTGCGGTTCGATGACCTGGGCATTCGGGGAGATCATGGCCCGCGATGAGATTTGCATGACATGCCATTC
The DNA here is from genome assembly GCA_964527745.1 of uncultured Dechloromonas sp. Lineage (GTDB taxonomy): Bacteria > Pseudomonadota > Gammaproteobacteria > Burkholderiales > Rhodocyclaceae > Azonexus. Next base: position 1,654 of record CAZGPO010000100.1, on the reverse strand, counting down.
GGCAAGCTCACGCCTTAGCGCTGCGGTAGCGCCAGAAATCGGCAGAGAATCACGATCCCTCTAAATACATTGCAAGCACTGGCGTGCCCGGAGGGACTCGAACCCCCGACCTGCTGCTTAGAAGGCAGCTGCTCTATCCAGTTGAGCTACGGGCACCTGAGGGTAAATCAAGGAAGGAAATGGTCGGGGCGGTGGGATTCGAACTCACGACCCTCTGCTCCCAAAGCAGATGCGCTACCAGGCTGCGCTACGCCCCGACACGAGGAGACGGATTCTAACACCACCGGGAAACCCGTACCAGATCAAAGACCTATATTCCTGCAACAAACTTTCCTTGCCGTAGCACCGTATTTCTGATATTTAATCGCCTTTTTCGTCACTGGGACGCACAAGCAACATGGCCGAAGAACTATTACATAAGCATTTCGCTCCGTACAAGCCAAAGGCGGGCGAGGAGTACATGAGCGCGAAGCAGCTTGCGCACTTCCGCAAGATACTCGAAACGCTCAAGAAGGAATTGGGCGAGGACATCGACCGCACGGTGCATACCATGCAGGATGAAGCGACCGTGTTCGCCGACCCCAACGATCGCGCCAGTCAGGAAACCGATATCGCCATCGAATTGCGCAACCGCGACCGCGAGCGCAAGCTGATCAAGAAGATCGACGAGACGCTGGCCAGCATCGACAGCGGCGACTATGGCTTCTGCAGCAAATGTGGTGTCGAAATTGGCATCAAGCGCCTGGAAGCGCGCCCGACGGCTACCCTGTGCATTGACTGCAAGACGCTGGACGAAATGAAGGAAAGGCAGATGGCGAAGTAATTCGCCGGTCTCGACTCGACTGTTGCGGTCGACACGAAAAAGACCGCAAAAAAGGGCGCCTCGCGGCGCCCTTCACTTTTCGGGACAGACAATCAGCTTACGGCTGCTGTTCCGGTTGAGCCGTGGCAGCTGCCTCATCGGCAACCGCCGCCTTCATCGACAGCTTGACGCGACCGCGGTCGTCGGTTTCCAGAACCTTGACGCGCACAATCTGGCCTTCCTTGACGTAGTCCTCGACCTTGTTGACGCGCTCCTGGGCGATCTGCGAGATGTGCAGCAGTCCATCCTTGCCCGGCAATATTGAAACGATCGCGCCGAAATCAAGAATCTTCAACACGGTGCCTTCGTAGATCTTGCCGATCTCGACTTCGGCGGTGATCGCATCAATCCGCGAACGGGCAGCAGCGGCCGCTTCGGCGCTGGTGGCGGCGATGGTAATCGTGCCGTCGTCCTGGATGTCGATCGTCGTGCCGGTTTCTTCGGTCAGCGCACGGATCACGGCACCACCCTTGCCGATCACGTCGCGGATCTTCTCCGCGTTGATCTTGAAGGTGTAGAGACGCGGTGCGTAGGCGGACATTTCCTCGCGCGGGCCGGCGGAGGCTTCCTGCATCAGCTTGAGGATGTGCAGGCGTGCTTCCTGGGCCTGCGCCAGCGCAACCTGCATGATCTCCTTGGTGATGCCCTGGATCTTGATGTCCATCTGCAGCGCCGTGATGCCGGCGGTCGAGCCAGCCACCTTGAAGTCCATGTCGCCGAGATGATCCTCGTCACCGAGGATGTCGGTCAGCACCGCGAAGCGGTTGCCTTCCTTGATCAGGCCCATGGCGA
>CAZGPO010000099.1:0-7945 GCA_964527745.1 uncultured Dechloromonas sp. | reverse complement strand
TGGGTAGCTTCCGGCCTAGCCGAAAACCGCAAAAGCAAACGGCCGGCGAAAAGCCGGCCGTTCTGTAATCGACAATTGAGATGTCTACTCGGTGTAGAAATTCACGTCGTAGGGATACGGCTTCTGTGGCACCTTCGACGCTGCATTGCGTTCAGCCGCTTGGAGATCCTGCTTCTTGTCCCACCACAGTGCGCGACCGACCTTCTGGTCTTCGACCCACTCCGGATTTTTTCTCAACTGCTCGTCGATCCACTTGGTGTGGTCGGACACGTAACTCGTATTTACGTCAGCCATTTTGCTGCAATCCTCAATCAATCCAGAACAATTCTGCAATTCTAGCACCCACGCACAAAGGCGCGTAGTAGCGAACAGGCGATATGAAAAAATCAGGTCATATTCCCGGTTGACCGCAACATTCGGCAATTCCGGTCAAAATGCGATTCATCGCCTGATGCTAGTATTTCTTAATGCATGACCCGGCAAATCGCGAGTCACCGCCGGCCGAAAAGCCTTTTCCAATGACCCAGACAATGATGAAATCACTATTCCTGCCGGCCGCACTGCTAATGGCGCTGCCGACAATGGCCCAGAGCCTGCCAGGCCTGCCGGCAGCCGGACAAGAAGCTTACCGTGACTATCAAAATGCCGCCGAGCAGCGCGCATTCGCCATTGCTCCGGGCGGTGCCTGGGGCTGGCATGCCGGTGCCGATTCGCCAGATCTGGCCGAGGACCAGGCGCTCGCTGCTTGCAGAAGCAATACCCGGCAAAAATGCCTACTCTATGCACGCAACAATGATGTGATGTTCAACGCCAAGGCCTGGCCGACTCTGTGGGGCCCCTACGCCCGCGCCAGCGAAGCCGCGAAGGCTCCGATTGGCACCAAACCAGGACAACGGATGCCCGACCTGAACTTTCGCGACGCTCAAGGCAAGAGCGGCAAGCTGAGCGCGCTGCAAGGCAAGGTTGTGGTCATCCACTTCTGGGGCAGCTGGTGCCCACCCTGCCGCAAGGAAATGCCGGAGCTGGAAAAGCTGTACAAGAAACTGGTCGACTGTCACGATGTCGCTTTCGCGCTATTACAGGTTCGCGAACCTTTCGCGACGGCACAGCGCTGGGCGCAGGACCAGAAACTTGTGCTGCCGCTTGCCGACTCTGGCAGCCAGGGCGAGGGGGATACCAATCTGCGTCTGGCCGACGGCAAAACTCTGGCGGACAGAGAAATCGCCCGCGCCTTCCCGACCAGCTACGTTCTCGACAAACACGGCCTCGTGGTCTTCAGCCATGTCGGCCCGGTTCATGACTGGCCCCAATACGAGGCCTTTCTCAGGGATGCCGCCGCACATTCGGGGAAATAACCCGAACACGCGGCGTTGACAGGAATCAGTGCCCGCTGGTTGCCGGCGCCTCTTCCTCGGCATCCTCCCAACCGGTGATCATCGTCTTGATGTGGGCGAAAGGCGTATGCCCGGTCGTCGTCAGGTACACGTGGACGATGACGAAAGTGAGCATCATGAAGGCGCCTGCGGTATGCGCCAGAGCGACGCCTTCAAGGCTCAGGAAGCGGTCGAGCCCAAAGTCAGACCAATAGGCATAGAAAAGATAGATCAGCCCTGAACCCCAGATGAGCGGTGACACCATCGCCAGCAGGGTCACGTAAGCAATCCGCTGCAAGGGGTTGTGCTTCTTGCTGGCGGTCTTGTGGAAGGGATGCGGCGCGCCGACGAAGATACCGAAGGCGTAGTAACGCACCATGGCGACCACCCGATTCATGGTCGGAATATATTGCCGCCACTCGCCGGTCGTGAATTGCCAGAAGATTGTGAATGCCCACAGCGTCAACAGGCTCCAGGCGGCAAGCGTATGAAGTTCGACGGCGCGCTGGAAACCGAAATTCTTGTAAACACCATGAATTTCGAAACCGGTCACCAGCATGAAAATCACCAGCGCCGCCTGTGACCAGTGCCAGAAGCGCTCGTAACGCTTGTAAAGATAGATGCGGGAGGGTGCATTCATGATCTTATCCCTTGCGCTTTAGATAAACGAGAATACGCATGCCACCATGGGCAAGCACGCCAAGCAGCGTCAGCACGACAACGACCCAGCCGGCCTTGTCAAGCAGATTGCTGCGATCGCGGCCCGGCATGTAGATGCCGGAAATACCGTCCAGCCGCCCCTGATCGGCGTGGCACTGGACGCAACTCAGCGCATCGCCCTTCGGTGCGACCATATGGGTGATCGGCCAGCTCATTTCGGTGCTGACAAACCCGAACTGGCCGCTATACGGCAGACCCGCCGTCTTCATGCCGGCCTCGATGGCCTTGGGCCAGTCGTAATTGCCCCACAGCGCAGCATCATCCTCACCGGCCGTGTGCACGATCAGCAGATAATTGTGTTCCTTGTCGTAAGCCTGCTTGCCGCGATGTATCTTGAACGGCCAGATCCGCGAATCGGGGTCACCCGCCTTGCCTTCCGGACTGTTGATCTCGACGACATTGGCGGGGTCGATTTTGTCACCCTTGACCTTGTAGCTGACGTGACCGTTGAACCAGCGATATTCGGGAATCAGGTAGGAATCCCAGACGAAATTGCCTTTCTTCGAGTCGAAGGCCCGGCGACCGGCACTGTCCTTGACCACCAGCGGCTTGCCCTCCGGCCCCATCGTGGTTGCCGTCGACCAGTCCCAGACTTTCTCGGTACCGACGCCATCGCGCGCCATTTCCGGAATGTGGCAGGTCTGGCAAGCCACCTTGTTGCTGTGCGTATTCAAGCGCTCGGCATGCAGCAGGCTTTCCTTGTGCGGCTTGTCGCCATGGCAGGACTGGCATGCGGCCGGCGTCTCGTCCGCCTTGCCGCGCACCTTCGCCGGCCCGGTCTGCGCCGCGCTCATTTCGTAGCGGCTACCGGAAACCTGGTGCCCGAGCGTGACGTGGCATGTCGAGCAATTGAAGTTGAGTCCCTTGGCATCCATATGCACGTCAAGATACTTGCCAGGCTGCGTCAGCGCGCTGTCGAGATCGCCGGGCTTGGTACCGTCGCCACCGGCGCCGTAGAAATGGCAGGTGCCGCAGTTGCTGCGACTGGGCAAGGACACGCTTTGCGCCACCTTGTTCAGGTCCACCGCCTCGACGAAGCGGCCCGAACCGTGCGGGAACTCGCGCCGCTCGTAGACCGGATGTCCGGCATCACCGGGCAGCTTGCGGTAGGTTCCGGTGCTGTCGTGACAGATCAGGCAATCGACGTTTTCCTCGGACTTGAAGTCGAAGCTGGCATCCTGCCAGCCATAACCGGCATGACAGGCCATGCAGTCCTTTTCGTTGGAAATGGTCGTCGTGCAGTAATTGTTGATGATGTTCTTCTTGCCCAGCTTCTTGCCCGACTTCGGATCGGTGTATTCCCAGGTCCAGTGCTTGGTATGCTGGACCTGCTTGGAAGCCTCGGTATGGCAGCCCAGACAGGCCTTGGTCACTTCCGGACCGGATGCGAACTTGCCTTGCAGTTCCTTGAGCTTGCTATGGTCAACCGTGCTTTTCGCCGATTTCACCTTGGCCGGCGCTGCGGCGGCAGTCGCCGGAGCGGCCGCCGCAGCAACCGCCGGGCTTGCCGGCGGCGCGGCGGGCGCTGTATTAGCCCAGGCGGCATGCCAGGTCAGGACAGCCATCAGCAAGCCGCTGACGGTCAGGATTCGTTTTTGGCGCATGATTTCCCCCTTTGCGACCGTCGCGATCAACAACCGGCAGCAGCGCCTGCGCCGCTTCCGCCACTACCCCCCTCGCCGCCCATTTTCGGGACGATCAGCGGCGGCGCCGGCTTGCTCGGATCCATGACCAGGAAACTCTTCTGGTCGACCACCACTTTTTCCATGATGCCGCCGACCTCTGGTCCGAACAACTTGCCGATCAGGCCGGCATTCAGGATGCCGATATAGACCTTGCCGTCGTTTTTCTTGTAGACGGAAATCTTGCACGGCATCAGCAACGACAGAAAGCGGAGATTGTCCATCTTCAGGATGGGACCGGAATAAACCGTGCTGCAAGCTTCGATCAGCAGCACAGGCAGGACGTTGCCGCCTTCGGCCTCGACCGGCTTGGCCGGGTTGCGCAGCCCCGAAATGGACCAGCCATTGCCAGCCGCCTGGATGTTCTGTTGAATGCGCGCGGTCGTTTCCTCGACTGAAAAGGGGCTGACCTGTTCGGAGAAAATCATGCCACCGACAACCTTCCAGGCGACGAGAACCGTCAGCCCGATCCCCAACAAAAATCCGCCGATCAACTTCAGCATTTTTATTCTCCCTGAATAAATAAATTGTGGTGCCAGCGTGCCGGAATTCCACTTGCTTTATCAGGGTACGCTTATCAAGCAAGTTATATTTTGTCTTGAAGCAAGAAATTCGAAAAATTTCAGTAGCAGACGTCCGATACTTGCCGGCGGCCGTCGATAGCGTTTTCTGTTTCGGATTCGCCAATCCCTCGGTGCAGATGCTCGCCGTGCGCCCGAGTTCGATCGGTATCGCCGACATGGGCGACAGGTTCATCATCAGCTTCATGGAAGCCCCGATGCAACCCGCCAACCAGGCCATGGAAGCATGGACCCGCGGGCTGTGCAAAAACTGACGGAGCACAACCGACAAAGCCCCGGCACATTGCTGACCGGGGCTTTGCTGTATCCAATTTTCGGCCGGATTTCGCTGTCGACCGCAACATTCAACAATTGCGGCACCGGCTGACGCCGGCGGCTAGGCCTTGAACAATCCGGCCGGCAAGCCGTCCGGATCGGGGAATTTCTGGGCGATTTCCTTCAATGCGGTTTGCAGCATTTCCTCGACCACCGGGTGATAGAACGGCAACTGCAGCAGGCTCTGCGCCGTCTCACCACGCTGAATGGCCCAGGCCAGCAAATGGGCCAGATGTTCGCCGCCGGTCGTCACCATTGCGGCGCCGAGCAGCTTGCCGTCGCGTACATCGGCGTAGATGCGCAGCAGACTGTCCTCGCTGCCGAGAATCTTCGCGCGGCCATTGCTGTCGCCGCCGGCGCTGCCGATCACGATGGCCTGCGGGTCGAGTTGGTCAAAACGGGCGCCGACGCTGACCACATCGGGGTCGGAAAAGGCGATGCCGATCGCCGCCTTGCGCCCGAACCGGGTTGCTTCGGCGCGCGCCGCGTTATAACCGGCGATGACGCCCTCGTCGGCTGCTTCGTGCATCAACGGCCGGTCGCCATTGGCGTCGCCGGCGATAAAGATCGGCAAGTTGCCGACCTGCAGCGTCGCCGGATCGAATTTAGGCAAACCGTGTGCGTCGAGCACAACGCCGGCCGCCTCAAGGTTCAGACCGGCGACATTGGGGCGTCGACCGAGGGCGGCAAGCAGAAGATCGACCTTCGCTTCACGTTCGCCGGAACGCATCAGCACCCCGTCAACGGCTGGCGAGACGCTTGCCTCCCCCCCGAGCCAGAGGGTCATTTCCTTACCGAAACAGGCAATCGCCCGTTCGCCGATTTGCGGATCGGCGATGCCGGCCACCGTGCTCGCGACATCGGCACCGATCACTTCGACGCCAAGTCGTGCCAGCGCCAGACCCATTTCGAGGCCGATCGCGCCCAGACCGAGAACGCCGACACGCTTCGGCAAAGCCGGCAAATCGAAGAGCTGATCGGTCGTCACTGTCCGCTCGGCCACCGGACTAAGCCATTTCGGCACGACCGGACTGGAACCGGTGGCGATCACCACGCTGCCAGCGCGGACGATCTGGCGTTCGTCGCCGAGTGTCACTTCGATGACACCCGGCTCAAGGAAGCGGGCCGGACCCTCGAGCAGGAATTCGCCGGCCAGCGCCCGGGCGGCCTTGGCCGGACGACCGGCAAACTGATCGCGCATCTTGCGCAATCTGGCCCAGGCTTGTGCCGTATCGAGCGTCAGTGACTCGATACCTGCCCCGCCGATGGCGGCGAATTCCTTGCGCGCCGCCCACAGACCGGCAGTGTGCAAGGCAACTTTCGACGGCATGCAGCCCACCCGGGCGCATGTCGTCCCGAGCGGCCCGCGGTCGATCAGTACAAAAGAACGGCCGGCTGCGCGAACTTCGCGCATGGCGTACATGCCGGCACTGCCGGCACCGATGATGGCAACGTCGATCGAGATTTCTGGTTTCATGGCAAAAGTCTTTCAGTAACGACGTGGAAACACCCACGCGGGTCTGTTATATAAGCCGTTGATTATAATAAGCCAACAAGATGGAGGCCATTGAATCGCTCGCCAGCGGCGACGTCAAGCGCAAAGGCGTATGATGAGAACGTAATGTGTCGCTGCAATTCAGCCTTCATGCGTAAGACAGTTCTTTTGCTTTTTTTGTTCGTTCTATCCGGCGTCGGGCAGGCTGCAGCGCCGCAATGGACGACACTGGACGACCAGGGACGACCGGAGGTTCATCTCTATCTTTTCTGGTCCCTGACCTGCCCCCACTGCCTTGAAGCACGCCCACAAATCCTCGACCTGGCGCGACAGCATCCGTGGATTCGCGTGCACGATCATGAGCTGAGCGAAAGCCGGGAAAGCGTCAGGCGCTTTGTCGAACTTGCCGAACAACTCGGTACTGAAGCGCAAGCCGTGCCGACACTGATTTACTGCGGGCAGATGGAAGTCGGCTGGGATGACCGGCCGGGCGCAGCCGGCGCATTTCTCGCCCGCCTGGAAAGTTGTCGCAATGGCGCCGCTGGCAACACACCTGCGTCCACGGCAGCCCGCCTGACCCTCCCGCTGCTCGGCGAAATCGATGCGACCAGTCTTTCCCTGCCGGTGCTGACCATTCTGGTCGCCGGCCTCGACGCCTTCAACCCGTGTGCCTTTTTCGTCCTGCTCTTCCTGCTTTCATTGCTCGTGCATCAGCACGACCGGCGCCGCATGTTGATCATCGGCGGCATTTTCGTCGCCTTTTCCGGCTTGATGTATTTCGCCTTCATGGCTGCCTGGCTGAATCTCTTTCTGGTCATTGGCAGCCTCCCCTGGGTCACGGCCGGTGCCGGCCTGCTGGCCGTCGCCATCGGTGCGGTCAACGTCAAAGATTTCTTCTTTTTTCACCGGGGCGCCACGCTGTCGATCACGGACGGCGGCAAGGCCGACATCTTCCAGCGTGCCCGGCGCCTACTCGGCGCCGGCAACCTGCCCACCATGCTGGCGACGACAATCCTGCTGGCGGTCGCCGCCAACTTTTACGAACTGCTGTGCACCGCCGGCTTTCCGATGGTCTATACGCGCCTGCTGACGCTGCAGGAAGGCAACGGCGCTCACCATTATCTGTATCTCGCACTGTACAACGTAATTTATGTGCTGCCGCTGCTCTTCATCGTGCTGGCCTTCGTCCGCAGCATGGGCGCACGCAAGTTGAGCGAGCGCGAAGGACGGCTGTTGAAGCTGCTTTCCGGGCTGATGATGCTCGGTCTCGGCATCCTGCTCCTGCTCGCCCCGGAAAAGTTGAGCAACGTCGCCATCGCCGCCGCCCTGCCGCTCGCCGCCCTGGCGCTGACTTGGCTGGCCGCCCGCCTGACACGAACCTGAATGCCGTGCACGGTCAAAATGCGGAACAATTCGCCCGGATTTGCCTTGCGGCAAATCCCCGTTCGCGACGACGCGCTATCCTGAACCTGAATCCTCCTTGCACAGAAAGAACTGACGATGTCCAACAACACCCCCCGCATAGCCATCCTCGGTGCCGGATTTGCCGCCCTCAGCGCGGTTCGTGAACTGCGTCAACGGTTGCCGCAGGCCAGAATCTCGCTGCTCGCGCCGCAAGCCGAATTCGTCTATCTGCCAAGCCTGATCTGGATTCCTCCCGGCATTCGCCAAGGCAGTGACCTGACCACCCCGCCCCGCAAATTCATCGTGACCCATCGCGTCGACTATCACCACTGCCCCGTTCGAGGCCGGACCCACCGTGGGCGCACGGTACTGACC
>CAZGPO010000098.1:0-7989 GCA_964527745.1 uncultured Dechloromonas sp. | reverse complement strand
TTGATGGTCAACGCCTGGCTGTGGCAACGCATGGCGCCGATGCGCACGAACAGGCCGTCGATCGGGATCGAACCGGCAGAACGGAAGGCCGGGCGTCCGAGAATCTTGTTGGTTTCCGCGCCACCCTTCCACTCTTCCTTGGACTGCCCGCCGTCGACCGGCACATCGATCCACGGAATCAGCGATCCGGCGAGCGGCGTATTACGGAAATTTTTCTTCGGGAAGGCATCGGAGCGAATCGTTTCGGCTACCTTGCGGTCGATATCCAGAATAGCCGAAGCCGGATCAGCCAGCAGATCGGCCACCGACGAATGGATGACTCCCATCTGGGCAATCAACTCGCGCATGTTCTGCGCCCCGGCGCCAGACGCAGCCTGATAAGTCATCGATGTTGCCCACTCGACCAGGTCGTTCTGGAACAGGCCACCGAGGCCCATCAGCATCAGCGATACCGTGCAGTTGCCGCCGATCCAGTTCTTGCCACCATTGGCCTGCGCATCCTTGATCACGTTCATGTTGACCGGGTCGAGGATAATCACCGCATCGTCGGTCATGCGCAGCGCCGAGGCGGCGTCGATCCAGTGACCGTTCCAACCGGTCGCGCGCAGTTTGGGGAAGACTTCCTTGGTGTAGTCGCCCCCCTGGCAGGTAATGATGATTTCGCATTGTTTTAGCGCGTCGACCGCGGAAGCGTCCTGCAGGGGCAGCGCGGCTTCCTTGCCGCCGAACACCGGGGCCTTGCTGCCGGCGGCAGAGGTCGAGAAATACACCGGATCGATGTGGGCGAAATCACCCTCTTCCACCATGCGCTGCATCAGCACGGAACCGACCATGCCACGCCAGCCAACCAGACCAACCTTCTTCATGACTTTCTCTCCAAGTGAATCCTGTAATAACGCACGAACCCTGCGATCCGCTTACGCCAGCGCCGCAATAACCGCGTCGCCCATTTCCTTCGTACCCACCTTGTTGGTGCCGCGCTCGTAGATGTCGCCGGTCCGGAAACCCTGGGCCAGAACCTTTTTGACCGCATTTTCGATGCGTTGCGCCTGCTCTTCCAGGCCAAAGGTGTAGCGCAGCAGCATCGCCGCCGACAGGATGGTCGCCAACGGATTGGCCACCCCTTGGCCGGCGATGTCCGGCGCCGAACCGTGCGATGGCTCGTAAAGACCCTTGTTCTTGTCGTCGAGTGAAGCGGAAGGCAACATGCCGATCGAACCCGTCAGCATCGAGGCTTCGTCGGACAGGATGTCGCCGAACATATTGCCGGTCACCATCACATCGAACTGCTTCGGCGCCTTGACCAGTTGCATGGCGGCGTTATCGACCAGCATGTGACTCAGCTCGACATCCGGATAGTCCTTGCTCACCTCGATCATCACGTCGCGCCAGAGCTGGGTGCATTCGAGTACGTTCATCTTATCCACCGAACACAGCTTCTTGTTGCGTTTTTGCGCGGCCTGAAAGGCGACGTGGCCGATACGGCGGATTTCCGACTCGCTGTAGACCATCGTATTGAAACCGACGCGCTCGCCGTTTTCTTCGCGCACGCCGCGCGGCTGGCCGAAATAGATGTCGCCGGTCAACTCGCGAACGATCAGGATATCCAGCCCGGCCACGACTTCCGGCTTCAGCGTCGAAGCATTCGCCAATTCGGGATAGAGGATGGCCGGACGCAGATTGGCGAACAGGTTGAGATCCTTGCGGATGCCGAGCAGGCCGCGCTCCGGACGCTGTTCACGGGGCAGGCTGTCCCATTGCGGACCGCCGACGGCGCCGAGCAGCACGGCATCGGCTGCGCGGGCCAGCTTACGGGTTGCTTCGGGATACGGTTCGCCGGTCGCGTCGACCGCAGCACCGCCAAGCAGCGCCTCTTCCATTTCAAACTTGAGATCAAGCGCTTTCAGCACGCGCACAGCTTGCGCTGTGATTTCAGGACCAATGCCGTCACCCGGCAGAACACAGATTTTCATTGCAACTCCTACTCAGGCAAACAGCCAGGGCTGGCTGATGCGACGCTTCTCTTCAAATTCGCGGATTTTTTCAGCGTGGCGCAGGGTCAGTCCGATGTCATCCCAGCCGTTCAACAGGCATTCCTTGCGGAAAGCGTCGATCTGGAACGGAATACTGTGACCATCAGGGCGGACCACAGCCTGCACCGGCAGGTCGACCACCAGTTTGTAGCCCGGCGTCGACTCGACTTGCTGGAACAGCGCTTCGATCTCATTTGCCGGCAGCACGATGGGTACGATGCCGTTTTTGTAGCAATTATTGAAGAAAATATCGGCGAACGACTCGGCGATAATCGCCTTGAAGCCAAAGTCGAGCAGCGCCCACGGCGCATGCTCGCGCGAACTGCCACAGCCGAAATTGGCGCGGGTCAGCAGCACTTGCGCACCCTGGTAGCGCTGCTGGTTGAGCACGAAGTTCGGATTCTTCGGGCGGCCGGAATTATCCTGCCCCGGCTGACCGACATCCATGTAGCGCCATTCGTCGAAGGCATTCGGGCCGAAGCCAGAGCGCTTGATCGACTTCAGGAACTGCTTCGGGATGATGGCATCGGTATCGACGTTGCTGCGGTCGAGTGGCGCAACCAAACCTTCCAGGCGAACGAATTTTTCCATTTACTTGGCTGCCTTCTCGATGGCTTCGCCACCCTTCTTGATATCCTTGCCGACACCTTCCATGGTGTTGCAAGCGGCAACGGCAAACACGCAAGCGATCAGGGCAAACATTTTTTTCACGGTACTCTCTCCTTACAGCACGTCGCGCACATCGGCAAAGCGGCCGGCAACCGCCGCCGCCGCCGCCATCGCCGGGCTAACCAGATGTGTCCTTCCGCCCGGACCCTGACGGCCTTCGAAATTACGATTGGAGGTCGAGGCGCAACGCTCCCCCGGCTCCAGACGATCGGCATTCATCGCCAGACACATCGAACACCCCGGCTCGCGCCATTCGAAACCGGCGGCGATGAATACCTTATCCAGACCCTCGGCTTCCGCCTGACGCTTGACCAGACCGGAACCCGGCACCGCCAGCGCCAGCTTGATGTTCGCCGCGATGTGGCGCCCCTTGAGCACCGAAGCCGCTTCGCGTAAATCTTCAATCCGCGAATTGGTGCAGGAACCGATAAAGACCTTGTCCACGGCGATTTTTTGAATCGGCGTGTTGGGATTAAGACCCATATATTGCAGGGCGCGTTCCATGCCTTCGCGCTTGACCGGGTCGGCCTGTTTGGCCGGATCGGGAACCGTGGCATCGATGGCGACGACCATTTCCGGCGACGTGCCCCAGGTGACCTGCGGCCGAATATCTTCCGCCTTGAGGGTCACGACGCGGTCGAACTGCGCGCCGGCATCGGAATGCAGGGTGCGCCAGTAGGCCACGGCCTTGTCCCAGGTTTCGCCCTGCGGCGAAAACGGACGGTCCTTCAAATAATTGATGGTTTTGTCGTCGACCGCGACAAAACCCATACGGGCACCGCCTTCGATCGCCATGTTGCACAGGGTCATGCGCCCTTCCATCGTCAGTCCGCGAATGGCGCTGCCGCCAAACTCGATGGCGTAGCCGGTACCGCCGGCCGTACCGATGGTACCGATAATGGCCAGTGCCACATCCTTGGCGGTGACGCCCTTGCCGAGCCTGCCTTCGACGGCGACCAGCATGGTCTTCGACTTTTTCTGCAGCAGACACTGGGTGGCCAGCACGTGCTCGACTTCCGAGGTGCCGATGCCATGCGCCAGGCAGGCGAAGGCGCCGTGCGTCGAAGTATGCGAATCACCGCAAACGACGGTCATGCCGGGCAGCGTGGCGCCGTTTTCCGGACCGACGACATGGAGGATGCCCATGCGCGGATCCTTGAACGGGAAGTAGGCCAGGGCACCAACTTCGCGGATGTTGGCGTCGAGCGTTTCAACCTGCTGACGGGAAATCGGGTCTTTGATCCCCTCGTCCCAATGATCGGTCGGCGTGTTGTGATCGGGTGTTGAAACAATGGACGACACACGCCACGGCTTGCGGCCAGCCAGTTTGAGGCCTTCAAAAGCCTGCGGGCTGGTCACTTCGTGCACCAGATGACGATCGATATAGAGAAGCGCCGTGCCATCAGCTTCCTGATGGACGACGTGGTTCTCCCAGAGCTTGTCGTAAAGTGTCTTCGACATGGGACGTATCTTGATCTGTAAAGCCGCGAATTATTGCACAGGATAGGCGGTTTTTGGCCCTGAAACAGCGTCGACCGTGGCATCTCCGCGTACCCAGCGCCAGATCAGCAGGAAGCCGGCGGCTGCGAAGAACGAGGCCAGGGTATAGGTCCAGCCGGCGCCAACGCCATCCCACGTCCAGCCGCTGAGCAGTCCGCCGAGCAGACCACCGGCACCGAACGAAATACTCGAATACAGCGCCTGGCCGCGCCCCTGCGCCCGCCCGGGGAACCAGTGGTTGATCGCGGCGATCGCCGAAGCGTGATAAGCGCCGAAGGTCAGTCCATGCAGCAACTGGGCGAACACCACAACCGTCAGCGACTGAACCCCCCAGCCAATCAGCAGGAAACGCAGCACGGCGGCAGCAAAACTCGCAAGCAGGATGATGCGCAACGAAAAACGGCGGTTCAGGCGCGCCATCAGCATGAAGACGACGATCTCTGCCAGTACGCCGAGCGACCACAGGGCGCCGACCTCAACCTTGCTGTAGCCATTGGCGGCCAGATGGATGGAATAGAAAACGTAGAGAGCGCCATGCGCCGCCGACATCGCGAAGCAGGCAGCGAGCAGCGCCCGCACCCGTGGCTGGCGAAGAATTCTGGCGACCGGCAGGCTGTCTTGCGGATGCGCGACGACCGGTGCATCAGGCAAAGCTGCAGCCAGCAGCAGGATGCCGGCCAGAATGCCCCAGCACACACAGAGCAGGCCATTGAGCGGCAAGATGTCAAGCACGGCACCGGTTCCCAGAACAGCGACGATGAAGCCGACCGACCCCCACAGACGGATACGGCTGTAACGCCCGCGCTCCTCGCGCAGGTGATCGAAGGTCAGGGTTTCGACCAGCGGCAGCGCGGCGCTCCAGAAAAAGGCCAGCACCGCCATCGCGACGAGCATTCCGGCAAGCCGGTCGAGCCAGAAAAAGGCGGTGAACCCGGCGAGGGAAAGCACGCCTGCCGCCCGGATGATCGCCATCCGACGTCCGAAACGATCAGCCAGCCAGCCCCACAGGTTGGGCCCGAACAGGCGCATCAACTGCATCTGCGACATCAGCAGGCCGATGTCCCAGGCGGAAAAATTCAGTGATTGGAGATAGAGCCCGAAATAGGGCGAGAAGGCACCAATGAAGGCAAAATAGAAAAAGTAATAGCCCGAGAGGCGCCAGTAGGGCAAAGCATGCATCCGGCGATTCTACCGGATGCAGCGTCGGGCACAGGGTCCGGTCAGGCTCTGGCGGACTGCTGGCCGGCGCGATAGGCCAGCAACATGTGATAAAGCTCGTCCTTGAGCTTGACGCGCTGTTTCTTCATGTCTTCGAGCGTGAAATCAGCCACCGGCATGTCGTGTTCTTCCAGATCTTCGACCTTGCCAGTCAGGCGATGATAGCTTTCGAACAGCTTGGCAAAATGAGCATTGCCGGTCTTCAACGCATGAATGGCGTCGTTCATTTCCGGAAAATCGTGATGGAGGTCATGATGATCCACTTGCATGTTGTTATCTCCCTTTGCAACTCGTTCGCAATATCAGCGATAAAAAAACCTTGTATTTTACGCGATTTTCCCCGAAATGCGCGGCGTCTCACAGACGACATCACCGCATTGTGCGCGTTGACGTAAGGCATGTTCCATCAGAACCAGCGCCAGCATCGCTTCGGCGATCGGCGTCGCACGAATGCCGACGCAGGGATCGTGCCGTCCCCGGGTGGCAACCTCGATGGCCCGGCCCTGGCGGTCGATCGAACGCCGTGGTTGGGCAATCGACGAGGTCGGCTTGATCGCCAGATTGACGATGATCTCCTGCCCGGTCGAAATGCCGCCGAGAATGCCGCCGGCATGGTTGGTGACGAAGCCTTCCGGGGTCATTTCGTCGCTATGTTCGCTGCCCTTTTGCACCACCGAGGCAAACCCGGCGCCGATTTCGACGCCCTTGACTGCGTTGATGCCCATCATCGCATAGGCGATCTCAGCATCCAGTCGGTCATAAACCGGTTCGCCCCAGCCCGGCGGTACCCCAGTCGCCGTCACGGTGATCCTGGCGCCGACCGAATCGAGCGACTTGCGCAGGCTGTCCATGTAACTTTCGAGTTCGGGCACCAGCCCGGCATTCGGCGCGAAGAACGCATTGCCGTCGATATCGGCGGCCGATACGAACGGAATTTCGATCGGCCCCAGCGCGCTCATCCAGCCGTGGATGCTGACGCCGTAGCGTTCATCCAGCCACTTGCGGGCAATCGCCCCGGCCGCCACACGCACCGCGGTCTCGCG
The DNA here is from genome assembly GCA_964527745.1 of uncultured Dechloromonas sp. GTDB lineage: Bacteria > Pseudomonadota > Gammaproteobacteria > Burkholderiales > Rhodocyclaceae > Azonexus. The sequence goes on along the minus strand of CAZGPO010000098.1, from coordinate 1,526 downwards.
TGCCGACGAGCGACCGCCGCCGCGGTAATCGCGGAAGCCGTATTTCTGGTTATATGTGTAGTCCGCGTGTCCGGGGCGGAAGGTTTCGGCGATATTGCCGTAATCCTTGCTGCGCTGGTCCTGGTTGCGGATCAGCAGCCCGATCGGCGTTCCGGTGGTCTTGCCTTCGAAAACGCCCGAAAGAATCTCGACGCTATCCGGCTCGCGACGTTGAGTCACATGGCGCGAAGTGCCCGGTTTGCGCCGGTCGAGTTCGCCCTGGATGTCGGCTTCGCAAAGCGCCAGTCCGGGGGGACAACCGTCGACCACGCAGCCAATGGCCGGCCCGTGCGATTCGCCAAACGAGGTAACGGAAAACAGGGTGCCAAAAGTGTTGCCTGACATGGAAGCGGTCGGTCTAGAATGGAGCACAGAGTTTAACATGCCGAACAAAAAGACCCCGCGCCACGCGATCGACATCAGCGAAGAAGATGGCGTGCGCTATCTGCATTTCGGCTCGGACTGGGTGCAGGGCGCCATGCGCATCGCCCGTCCGTGGTCGCTGGAACTGGCCTATACCCGTGAAATGATGGCCGGGCTGCTGTTGCGTCAGGAATCCGCCTGGCCGCGCAGCGCCCTGTTGATCGGACTGGGCGCCGGATCGCTGGCCAAATTCATCTACCGCAACCTGCCGGATTGTCGCAGCACGGTCGTCGAGATCAATCCGCAGGTCGAATTAATCGCCAGCCAGTATTTCAAATTGCCGGACGACCCACTGCGCCTGGCCGTGGTCATCGGCGACGGCGCCGACTTCATGCTGACCGGTCAGCGTCGCTACGATTACATTCTGGTCGATGGTTTCGATCCCGACGCCCGGGCCGGCGCCCTCGACACCCTGCCCTTCTACCAGGCCTGCCGCGCCCGACTCAGTGACCAGGGACTGCTTTGCGTCAACCTGCTCGGGCGCAGCAAGGGCTTTGCCGCTAGCGTCGCCCGTCTCGAAACCGCCTTTGACGGGCGTATCGCCGTCTTTCCTTCCTGCGACAGCGGCAACACTATCGCCTTGGCGACCGCCGGTACATCTATCGAAATCATGATCGACGAAATGCGGACCCACGCGCTGTACCTCAAAAAGGAGATGCGTCTCGACCTGTTGCCGACGATCGGCCGCCTGCAGCTCGCTTATCCGCTCCCCGGTGGCATGTTCAGGCTCTAATTGGACTGTTGCGGTCGACCTTGTTTTTTCGCCAATTTTGACTAAAAAGGAAACAAAGGTTCGCATTACTGAAAAGCGGGAGGAAGCAATGCTTTCGATGCAGGATGTTCTCGATTATTGCGATCTTGATTGCGGCGAAATCGAGGCCGTAGCGGAACATGAGCACATTCCGATCATGGTCGCGGCAGAACTCGGGGAGACTTTGCTGAGTTCGCCCGGCGGGGTTTTTCGGCTGCACGAAATGATTGTCGATAACATGCAGCACGCCTTGGATACTGGCGAGTTCGAACACGTCAGTGATCTTGCCAAAACCTACCAGCATCTGCAGCGG
>CAZGPO010000097.1:0-8081 GCA_964527745.1 uncultured Dechloromonas sp. | reverse complement strand
AAACCGCGATTTTACCTTAGCGGGGGCATTTTTCGGGGTATTTGGGGCGTTGACCCAGGGCAATCGCATGAATCTTATACAAGACCGAGGAGTTCAGCGCGGTAGGCGTCTGAGGTTGCGGCGATGAGTCGGCGAACCTTCAGTCCGCCCTTGCGTTTGACGGGGTCCAGGCGAATGAGATTCAAGGCGAAATGTCGCATCACGGCGAAGTTATGGGCGGCATTGCCGGTTCGTGCGCGCATCTGGTCGTCGCCGAAGGCGACATCCATACACCAGTGCAAGCGATTCTCCACACACCAGTGTTGTCGCACCGCTCGATTCAAGCGCGCCGCATCCGCCGGCAGACTGCTGATGTAGTAGCGATGCTCCAGCGTTGTCTTGCCCTTGATGGTTCGTTCCGAAGCAATGACGGCAAACGACTTCAAGTCAGGCCAGCGTTCCGGCGCATGCAAGCAGTCGAGTTGGTCAAAGGCATAGCAGCGGCGAACCTCCAGTCGGCCATGATCCTTCTCCACGACCTCGTCGAATCGGTGAGGCGTCTTGTCAGGTGCCGCCTGGAATGCCGCAAAGAAATCTTGCACCGACTCGGCCAAGGTCGGCTGGTTGTCTTTGAGCGACAGAATGTAATCCGCACCCCGCTCACGAATGGCCTGTGCAATGCTCGGTTGGGTGCCCATGGCGTCAATGGTGACGATACAGCCTTCCAGCGCCAGCGTGGCCAACAATTCGGGAATCGCCGTCTTCTCGTTCGACTTCTCGGCCGTCACCCGCTGTCCAAGGATCAGCCCTGCGCCGGCGGCAAAGGCGCTGACCAGGTGCAGCGGCGTGGCATCGACCTTTCCCGAACGCCGACTGGTCTTGCCGTCGATAGCGACGACTTCATCCTTCCCAAGACAGGGGGCAATGCTGCTCACCCAGCGCCGGAAGGCAGCACCGAACATTTCTGCGTCTATCGTTGCAAAGACCCGGCCAAAGGTGTCGTGCGAGGGAATGCCATGTTCGACGCGCAGATACTGCCCGAACCAGTCGCGCTTCTCCTTCGCCCATTCTTCAATCTCGACGAAGTCATCCGCGCCGGCCAATACGCCGCATACGGCAATCACCAGCAGTTCAACCAGGTCGTGTTCCACTTTCTTCGCTTGCCGTGGATCCCGAATCCCGACAAATACGTCTGCCACGCTTAGCCTGCTTTCCGTCTTCATGGATCTCTCCAAAAAGATAGAAAACTACACAAAATCAGGGACTGTGAACAGCCCTGTCGTAAGTCATTGAGCGTTAACGACTATTTCGGGCGGTCAACGACAGTGGCATTCATGCGATTGCCCTGGCCGGCAAAGTAAATCCAAAATAAATCCAAAGTAAATCATATCCAGCGTTTTTCCGGCAAACGACTCATGCGATCAGTGGGTATTGTAAAATCGAATGTGAGTTGCCGGGGCGTGCCTGCAACCCCTCTGTAACTTGAGCCAGGAGGGATGTGCGTGAAGTTTCGATTTGTCGAACAGGGAGCCGGACAATGAACACAAGCTACGAAACCGTCCAGCCTTCACGCGCGGAAGTCGACGCGCTTGCCGGGCCGGTCGTCATCGAATTCGGGACATCCTGGTGCGCTCATTGCATGGCGGCGCAGCCATTGATCGAAAAGGCATTTGCCGATTTCCCGACCTTGCGTCACCTCAAGATCGAGGATGGTCCCGGGCGTCCGCTGGGTCGCTCATTTCGCGTCAAGTTGTGGCCGACGCTGGTTTTCATGGCGGACGGACAGGAAGTGGCGCGTCTGGTGCGGCCGGAGAATGCCGGAGAAATCAGTAATGCTTTACGCCAGATTGCCAAACCGTGATCGTGTTCGTCGTACTGGATCTTTGCGAGGCCTGAAACCCATGTCGCGGAAAAATCGCCATGTCTGAACAGACCCAACTGATTACGCTGTCGCGTGCCGCCCGCCTGATTGGGGTGATTCGCAGCGAGTTGCAAAAAAAAATTCGGCAAGGTGATTTGCAGGCTTTCGACGGCATGGTCAACATTGATGACTTGATGAAGGCCTATCCCAAAGCCCAGCTCGAAGACGATGTCGAGTTCCGGCGGGTGTCGCAGATCAAGGAAAAGGCCTTCGGCAAGCGTATCTTCGAGCGCGCCATGCAGGACGTGGATACGCTGGCGACGCGGGTTACTGAATTGAGCAAGGAATTGGCGATCAGCCAGATTCAGATCCAGCAGTTCAAACGGCTGATCGACCGTCTCCGCGACAAATTGCAGGGGATCAGCATGCGTTCGGATGTTGGTGGCAAGAGTGTGGCAGATGGCCTGCTTGAGTGGCTTGAGAACGAGGTCAGGGCTGCATTGGAGCCTGATTACCTCAATCCGCTGGCGGTGCGGGATAACCTGTTGCGCGTGATGGCAGCGCATGTCAGGGTGTTGCCCAGCGGCCACGATTTCTTTGTCGAGGGTTCCGATACGCTGCTTGAAGGGGCCTTGCGTTCCGGTGTGCCGCTCAACTATGGCTGTAGCGGTGGCAATTGTGGCCTGTGCAAGGCAAAAATTGTTTCCGGGCAGATCAAGAAGACGCGCTTCCATGATTACCCATTGAGCGAGGCAGAAAAAATCCAGGGCTATGCGTTGCTCTGCTCCAATACGGCGGTGACCGATGTTGAAATCGAGGCGTCGGTGGCGGGCGGGGTACAGGACATCCCTTTCCAGGAAATCTCCGCCAAGGTGAAATCGATCACCTTCATCAAACCGGACGTGGCCTTGTTGCTGTTGCAGACGCCGCGCTCGAAGCGCTTGCGTTTCCTGGCCGGGCAATATGTGACCTTGAAGCTGGGCAAGTCATTCACGGCCGAACTGCCGATCGCCAGTTGTCCGTGCGACGAACGCACCGTACTGTTTCATCTGCGTCGGCGGCCCGGCAACCTGTTTTCCGATTACCTCTTCGAACGTCTCAAGACTAATGAGGTGGTCGAAATCGAAGGCCCCGAGGGTGAGTTCATCCTGCAGGACAAGGTCACGCGCCCGCTTTACTTCTTCGCTTTCGACATGGGGTTTGGACCGATCAAGAGCCTGATGAAGCATGCCATGTCGCTGGAACACGAGCATGAAATCAATCTTTACTGGATCGGGTCGACTGAAAGCAGTATTTATCTGCCCAACATGCCCCGTGCCTGGGCCGATGCGCTGGACAACTTTCATTACACGAGACTAATCGCCGGCTACGACCTGGCGCACCTGACGCAGTTGCGCGAAGAAGCCTTGCTGGCGATGCTCAAGGGCATCATCAACGGGCATCCCGAGATGAGCGACGGCGATATTTATATTGCCGGGCCGGAATTGGTCAGTCGGGTCAGCGAACGATTCTTCCTTGACCTGGGCTTGCCCAAGACGCGCGTCTTCCTGACCTACAAAAGCTTGTAGCGGCTCGGCAGTTGCCGTGTTCAGGAATGGGGCTGGGCCGTGATCATGTTCAGCTTGGCGAAGGCGAACAATTCCAGGCGGCTGGAAATTCCCAGTTTGGCGTAGATCGAACTCAGGTGGTTGCGCAGCGTGTTTTCGCTGATGTTCAGCCGTTCGGCGATCATCTTGCTGCTTGCAGCAGCGTCCCGGCTGATCTCTGACACCGTCTGCCGCTCGCGTCGGGTCAGGCTGGCGACCCGCTGTTGGGCTGGCGTTTCAGACTCGGGCTTGGTCCGTTGGGAAAGGTGAAGAAAAATCCGGCTGGTGGCGGCGCGGTCGATCCAGAATTCGCCTTCGTGAACTTTTTCGATTGCCTTGACCAAGGAGTCGACCGGCTCGCTCTTGGCGACGACCCCGCGGGCACCTGCCAGGATCGCGCTGTCGAGTAGCGAAACATCACGCGAGCCAGTTAGTGCCAGCACGCGGGCCGGTGAGATTGTCGACAATTCGGCAATTGAATCGACCCGGATGTTGCCATCGAGATCGATCAGGATGACATTGACCGGGGTTTCATAAATGATTTCGGTAGCTCCGGCGGTATCGAATGCCGAGCCTGCCAGTTCCATCCGCGGATTTTGGCTTTCTACCAGTTTTTCGAGTCCCCATGAAACGATCTGAAGATCATTGACCAGCATGACGCGTATCGGGTGCGATTGAGAAGTTTTCATGGAGAGGTATGACGTGGGAGGTTCAGTACAAAATTAGTACAGAAATACTACACGAATTTTTTAATTTATAGTACTTGATACTAGATTTTTTTCGGGGTTTCTGGCTATTGCTCCTGATCCGCTGGTCAGGAGTTAATATTTCCGCCTGAGCGGGCGATGTGGCGGATCTTTAGTGGTTTTGAGGAGATGTGATGGAGATCGAGGGCAAGGTTTTTCTGGTGACTGGTGCTGGCTCCGGCCTTGGGGCGGCAACTGCGCGGATGCTGGCTGAAGCCGGCGCCAAAGTTGTTCTGGCCGACGTCAGCCGCGCTGCGGGTGATCGGCTGGCAGCGGAGATTGGTGAGCATGCGCGTTTCGTCGAAACCGACGTGACCAGCGAGAGCGCTGCGGTCAACGCCGTAAATATGGCAATTTCTGCCTTTGGTGGCCTGCATGGACTGGTCAATTGCGCCGGTGTGGCGCCGGCCGAAAAGGTGGTCGGCCGCGACGGGCCACACAAACTGGAGAGCTTTGCGCGGACGATCAACATCAATCTGGTTGGTACCTTCAACATGATCCGGCTGGCGGCTTCAGCAATGCAGAAAGGCGATCCGGATGCTGGCGGCGAGCGGGGCGTCATCGTCAATACAGCGAGCGTCGCGGCTTTCGAGGGGCAGCTCGGACAGGCGGCCTACGCTGCCTCGAAAGGCGGGATCGTCGCGCTGACGCTGCCGGTGGCGCGCGAACTCGCGAAAAGCGGGATCCGCTGCGTGACCATCGCGCCTGGCATCATGGAAACGCCGATGCTGATGGGCATGCCGGCCGAGGTTCAGGAGTCGCTCGGCAAGATGGTGCCGTTTCCGTCGCGCATGGGCAAACCAGCGGAGTTCGCCGGGCTGGTCAGGCATGTCATCGAGAATGCCTATCTCAATGGCGAGGTCATCCGCCTGGATGGCGCCATCCGCATGGGTGTCAAATAATTTATACTTCGCCCCCACCCTAGACCAGAAAGGCGCTGCGGCGCCTTTTCTCATTTGCATGCCTGAAGCGTCCTGTTATCACTGTGGTCTGCCGATTCCTGATGATGTCGAGTTGTCCGTCGTCATCAGCGGCAAAGCGCGCGAGATGTGCTGCTACGGTTGTCAGGCGGTGGCCGAGTCGATCGTCGCCAACGGACTTGAAGATTACTATCGCAGCCGCGATGCACTGCCCGAATCGCCACGTGAGGCGATGCCGGCCATCCTCGAGCAACTGGCGTTGTACGACCATGCGGATTTCCAGAAAAGTTTTGTCAAGTCGCTCGGACCGACCGAGCGCGAGGCCTCGCTGCTGTTGGAAGGGATTACCTGCGCCGCGTGCATCTGGCTCAACGAGCAGCATGTCGGCAAGTTGCCGGGCGTGATCGCGGTCGATATCAACTATGCGACGCGGCGTGCCCGGGTGCGTTGGGACGAGTCGCAGGTCAAGTTGTCCGATATTCTCGGCGCCATCGCCGCCATCGGTTACCGCGCCTATCCTTACGATGCCGCCAGGAATGAGGAGATTTCGCGCAGGGAGCGGCGTGCAGCGCTTTGGCGGTTGTGGGTCGCCGGCTTCGGCATGATGCAGGTGATGATGTACGCCATTCCGGTCTACATGGCCGATGGCGACATGAGTGCCGATATCGAAAGCCTGATGCGCTGGGCCAGCCTGTTGCTGACGCTGCCGGTGGTTTTCTATTCGGCCGCACCGTTTTTTCGCAATGCCTGGCGCGACCTGAAACTGCGTCGCGTCGGTATGGACGTACCGGTGGCGATCGGCGTCGGCGTCGCCTTTGTGGCAAGTGTGTGGGGAACCTTGACGCAGCACGGCGAGGTTTATTTCGATTCGGTCACGATGTTCGTCTTTTTCCTGCTTGGTGGCCGTTTTCTCGAAATGACGGCACGCCAGAAGGCAGTCAGCGTCACCGAAGCGCTGGCTAAACTGCTGCCGGCCTTCGCGCAAATAATGCCCAATTTCCCGGTCGACCGTAGCACCGAGCAGTGCGTGGTTGCCGATCTCAAGCCGGGTGATATGGTGCTGGTGCGGCCCGGCGATATCATTCCGGCCGATGGCGCCGTCGTCGAAGGTGTCAGTTCAGCCAACGAGGCATTGCTGACGGGCGAGAGCCGGCTGGTCCACAAAACACCCGGAATGGCGGTCACCGGCGGTTCGGTGAATGCGGAAAGTCCGCTGGTCGTGCGCATCGAGCAGGTGGGCGAGGGAACGCGGCTGTCGGCGATCATCCATCTGATGGAGCGCGCCGCTGCCGAAAAGCCGCGCATCGTCGAACTCGCCGATCGCATCGCCAGCTATTTCGTCGCTGCGCTGCTGCTGGTCGCGGTCTTCGTGGCGGTCGGCTGGTATTTGGTCGACCCCTCTCGAGCCCTCTGGATCACCGTTTCAGTACTGGTCGTCACCTGTCCGTGCGCACTCTCGCTGGCCACGCCGATCGCGCTGACGGTGGCAGCCGGGGCTTTGGCCAAGGATGGTCTGCTGGTAACGCGCGGCCATGCCATCGAAACGCTGGCGCGGGCGACCCATTTTGTTTTCGACAAAACCGGCACGCTGACCAGCGGCCGGATGCGCCTCGTCGATCTGCTGCCGACCGGCGCGCTTTCCCGCGACGACTGTCTCCTCATTGCAGCAGCGCTCGAGCAGGCTTCCGAGCATCCGGTCGCCCTGGCCTTGCGTGTCGCCGCCGAGGGAATCGAACTGCCGGTTGCCGGCAATGCTTTGGGCGAGCCAGGGCAAGGCATTGAGGGCGAGATTTCCGGTAGTCGCTACCGAATCGGTCGCCCCGGCTATGCCTTGGGGCTGGCAACTGTCGGTGCGCCAGAGACTGCCGATGCTTGGCTGGAAAGCGGCGATACCGTGGTGATTCTGGGTGACGCTACAGGCTGCCTCGGGTTGTTCAGGTTCGCCGATGAGTTGCGCCCCGAGGCGCGTCCGCTGATCGAAGCATTGCAGACCGCTGGTCGGCAGGTCGTCCTGCTGACCGGCGATGCGCCTGCGGTCGCGCAAGGCGTTGCGGCGAAGCTTGGCATTGCCGATGTGCGAGCCGGCGTGACGCCGCAGGGCAAGCACGATTGCGTGCGTGCCCTGCAGGCAGGTGGCGCTGTGGTCGCGATGATTGGTGACGGGGTTAACGATGCACCGGTCCTTGCGCAGGCTCAGGTTTCAGTTGCCATGGGCGGCGGCGCGCAACTGGCGCGAACCCAGGCGGACTTCATCCTGCTTTCCGAAAATCTCGATCACCTGCGCCGTGGCCTGTTGCGTGGCCAGAAGACGCTGCGGATCATTCGCCAGAACCTGTGGTGGTCTTTTGCCTATAATTTCGTTGCCTTACCGCTGGCGATTGCCGGCTTTGTGACACCCTGGCTGGCCGGGATCGGCATGTCGGCCAGTTCGCTGCTGGTCGTTCTCAACTCACTGCGCATACAGCGCCTGGAGGCGGATTGATGGATAGTCTTTACCTGCTCATTCCGTTGTCGGTGCTTCTGGTCTTCGTCATTGCCATTGTTTTCTGGTGGTCGGTCAAGAGCGGCCAGTTCGACGATCTCGAGGGCCCTGGTTTCAAGATACTGATGGATGACGATGGTCCTGATATCCCGACCGCCGGGGCAGTGAAGAAGGAGGATTCCGAAAAAGTTTGACTTGGGTCAATGCCTGATTCGGGAGGCCTGCTGAAAATACAAATTATGTGAAGCGATCCTTCACGGTGATTCTCTGTTGGGGTTGGGGTGCGTTGCGACGCACCCTTTTTTTGTCTACGCGATCCGAACATGCCAAAACTACATACTTTGACCTAGTGTAATGTAGATAATCAGTAGGTTGATCTAGGTCAAATCTCTGTTTGTGTTCTAGAATAACATCCGCTTTTATGCGCCACCTTGGGTTACGGGGGGTGGTCATTCAGTCTTTTCATTAACGAGAGGTGGGTTCATGTCTGGATCGCAAACCACATAT
>CAZGPO010000096.1:0-8085 GCA_964527745.1 uncultured Dechloromonas sp. | reverse complement strand
TGATCGCCTGGCTCAAGCCCCATCGTCCCGGCGTCGGCTTCGGCATTGCGACCGGACGTTCGCTGAAAAGCGCTCTTGCCGTTCTGAAAAAATGGAAGGTGCCGGTACCCGATGTCCTGATCACGGCGGTCGGCAGTGAAATTTACTACGGTGCCGCAGCCGTGCCCGATACACGCTGGGCGGCTCACATCCGCCATCACTGGCGGCGCGAGGAACTGCGCATCGCCATGGCGGTATTTCCCGGGGTCTGGCCGCAACCGGACGAGAACCAGCGCGAATTCAAGCTGAGCTATTACGCCAACCCGCAGACCATGCCAGATATTGCCGAGATTCGGCGGAGCATTGCGCGCCAGGGCCTGCATGCACAGATTATCTATTCGCATGGCGAATTCATCGACGTACTGCCGACCCGGGCTTCCAAGGGACATGCCCTGCGCCACCTCGCCTACCGCTGGGATCTGCCGCTTGATCATTTTCTGGTGGCCGGCGACTCGGGTAACGACGCCGAGATGCTGACCGGCGACACCCTCGGTGTCGTGGTCGGCAACCACAGCCCGGAACTGGAGCCGTTGCGCGGCCGCCATCAGATCTATTTCGCGGCGGCTCGTTGCGCCGGCGGAATTCTCGAAGGCATCGGCCATTACGGATTTGGCAGTGCAGTCGAGGCCAAGGCCGGAAAGGGTCGCGAACATGTATGAGCAGGTGGCCCATTCGCTCCTCAACGCAATCCTGACCGATCTCAAGGAAGAGATCGGTAACCGGCCCTTACAGCATTTCTATACCCGTCTGGGCGCCAATTTCTACGCCATTCATGCGCTGTTCCGCCAGCTTTACGGTGAGCGTGCGGATTTCCGGCAACAAATGAGTCGCCTGGTCGAGACCATGACGCATGCCTATATTCGGCGCTCCGATGCCCTCAAGGCAATCGATCTGGAACGTGAGCGCCAACACACCTGGTTTCTCGACCAGCGCTGGGTCGGCATGGCGCTGTATGCCGATGGTTATGCCGGCGACTTGCAGGGCGTCAACAATCGCCTCGATTACCTGCTCGAACTGGGCGTCAACCTCGTGCACATCATGCCACTAATGAAATGTCCGGCTGGCGTCAGCGATGGCGGCTATGCGGTGAGCGATTTTCGCGATATCGACCCGCGCCTTGGCACACTTGAAGATCTTGCACGGCTCAGCGAGCGGATGCGCAAGCATGAACTTTTGCTGGTGCTGGACGTGGTGGTCAACCACACCTCGGATCAACATGAATGGGCACGCCGCGCCCAAGCCGGCGAGGAGACTTACCAGAATTATTACTACGTGTTTCCCGACCGCGAAATGCCGGACATGTACGAGGCTTCGATGCCCGACGTGTTCCCCGAAACAGCCCCCGGCAACTTCACCTGGGACGAAGCGATGGGCAAGTGGGTGATGACGGTCTTCAACAATTACCAGTGGGATCTCAATTACCGCAACCCGGCAGTGTTCATCGAGATGCTGGACATCATTTTCTATTGGGCCAACCGCGGTGCCGACGTGCTGCGACTCGATGCGGTCGCCTTCCTGTGGAAACGGCTGGGCAGCGTCTGCCAGAACGAACGCGAGGCACACCTGATCCTCCAGTTGTTCAAGGATTGCTGCCAGGTCGTGGCGCCGGGAGTGCTATTCATCGCCGAGGCCATCGTCGCGCCGACCGAGGTCGTCAAGTATTTCGGTGAAGATGCGATCAATGCCAAGGAGTGCGAGATCGCCTACAACGCGACCTTCATGGCCCTGCTCTGGGATGCGGTGGCCACCGAGAAGGCAGTGCTGCTCAATGCCGGCATCCGCAGCATTCCCGACAAGCTGGAGCGGGCGACCTGGCTCAACTATGTACGCTGCCACGACGATATCGGCTGGGGTTTCGCCGACGAGGACATCCGTCTAGCTGGTTACGAGCCGCGTGACCACCGCAAGTTTCTGGTCGAGTACTACACCGGAAAATTTCCCGGTTCGAAGGCGCGCGGCCAGCCTTTTGCCTTCAACAAGCGCACTGGTGACGCCCGCATTTCCGGTGCGCTGGCATCGCTGGCCGGCCTCGAGGCGGCGCTTGAGTTCACCGATGCAGAGGCTATCGACCTTGCAATCCGCACCATCATTCTGCTGCACGCGATGATCCTGTCTTTCGGCGGCATTCCCCTGCTCTATTACGGTGATGCACTGGGTACCATCAATGACTGTTCGTACCTCGAGGAAAACGACAAGAGCATGGACAACCGCTGGATGCACCGCCCGCGGCTCGACTGGAAGCAGGCCGAGCGACGCCGGGTTGCGGGGACGGTCGAGCAGCGGATTTTTTCTGCGCTACGGCACCTGATCGCCTTGCGCAAGGAGATTCCGGCTTTTGCCGACCTCAACAATCGTGAATTGCACGCCATCGACAACCCGCACGTGTTCGTATTTTCGCGTTTCGATCCGATGCGCAGCAGCCCGCGCGTGCTGGTCGCGGCAAATTTTTCCAGCACCGCGCAGGCGCTGCCACTGGAGCCGCTGCGCCGACAGGGCTTCTTCGTGCACGGCGCGGCATGGGATATCCGTATCCAGGAAACATTGCGCTGCGAAGGCGAAGCATTGACGCTGGCGCCCCGCGATTTCGTCTGGCTGCGTGATGCCTGATTCGCTGCCGGGTCAGAGCTTCTCGTAGCTGATGCGTTCGAAATCGACGCCACGCTGCCGGACATGCTGCATCCGCAGGTGCCAGGTCTTGTCATCAGCGGCGACTTCAAGCAGGGCGCTTGGCCGGTACATACCGACCGGAATCACGAGCGAGCCCTCCTGCCCGATGCTGGGAATCGGCGGCATCAGGAAAGCCCGGACAAAACGATTCTCGTAACCGGGTTCGGCCGGGGTATGGCGGATGCCGACCGCTTCCGGCATGCCGGGCAGGACGGCGACGCCGACGACCAGCCCGCCCGAATTTTCCTGCATCAGCCAGGTTGCCTGGCCGAGCAGATACTGTTCGCCGTCATGCGGACAGAGGGCGATCAGCTGGCTATGGGCGATGCGCTGGCCGGCATGGCTGCGACCAAGGCGAAAACCGTTGGCCGAGTGGTTGATGACCACCCATTCATCGATCGGAAAACTGGTTTGCGACTTGATGCTCAGATGTTGCCCCGGTGTGGCGCGTTCGCGGAACGTGAACAACTCATCGAACTGGTTGCGCGAGTAGGCTTCTACCGCATCAGGCTGAATGAAATCCTTGCCACCGACAAAGAAGTGCATGGCTTCGTAGCCGACAACGACCTTGGCGGTTCCCTCGGACGCGAAGCGGCGGAAGCGGCGCGGCGATGCAGTTTGCGTCCAGGGTCCGGAAAGGCGTTCGAGCAGGCGGATGACGTGGCCCGAGGTATCCTCGCCGAGACCGAGTTGCGAGGGGGTCAGGCGCTGATGCAATTGCGAAAGCATGTGGCTCAGTTGCAGGCCAAGCCGGCTGCTGTCGAGGCGCCGCGCATCGGGGCCGATGTTGTCGGCAGCGCCGCTCGGATGCAGCGGCTGGTCGGACAGCAGCCTGACGATGTAGGGTGGCACTTCGTATTCGTCATCGACCTGGTGCAGCGAAACGCGCGGCGCCCACATGCCGGCCCAGCGGCGGACCAGATTGAGGTCGCGGACGCTATTGCCGTAAGGGTTGGCGATCTCGATGAGCAGCAGGGTGACGTAGGCCGCCGCACAGTGAGTTGCCTGCAGGTCGTTTTCCAGCGAATCGTTGACCGGCAGGCAGGTGACGCCCCACTGCTCGGCCGTTTCGTAGTAGCCGTGCAGATCGTGCCAGATTCCCGCCGGTATCTCGCGCCGTGCGCGGAAGTGCTCGATGATGATCATGCCCGTGTAGTACAGGCAGCGATGCAGGATGGTCGCGATCAGCGTCGCGTACTGCGGGTTGTCGGTGGCCGGGTCCTGCCTGCGTGCACACAGCGCGTAGGCCTTGCCCCTGCGCTGCCAGGCTGACAGCACCTGCTGGAAACAGTTTTCCTGGGTCTCGGAGAGGGGCAGCGGCTTGTTGTGGTAATTGCGCGCCATCTCTTCTTCGACAAAACTCAACGGAACCCGCGTCTGTTCGAGGGTCGAGAGCAGAACGCCCGGTTCCGGGGGGTTGGCGATCAGCCCGTCGAGAAAGTCGATCAGCTGTTGTTCGGCAAGTGGAGGATTGGCCAGCGGCAGTTGCGAAAGGAAATACGATCCGCTGTCGAGATCCTGGATGATGGGTGGAGACGACGCCTTGTCCATAATAGTCAGCCTTGGTTGTCTTCGGGGTGCAGTTGTTTTTGAAGCGCCTGGCGTAACAGATCGTCGCTGACGATAGCACGTGGCCCGGAACCCTCGCGTTGCCGATGGCCCCAGATCGGTTCGGGAAAGTTGCGATCGTCGCGCCAGCGCGGGATGACGTGCCAGTGCAGATGCGGCGTCAGATTGCCGAGGCTGGCCAGGTTGATCTTGTCGGGGGTGAACAGTTCGCGCACGACCTGCTCGACGGCAAAAACCAGGTTCATCAGGTAACGGCGTTCGCCGGGGTCGAGGTCGCTCATTTCCCGGACATGCGCCGTCCAGATGACGCGGCAGAAGCCCGGGTAGTCCGGGTCGGCGACGCGCACCACGCGGCAGGTCGGGGATTCCCAGACGACGGTTCCTCCCGCTGTGTCGCACAGTTCGCACATCTCGCCATTCCCCTCGCCATCATTGTTCGCTTAAGTCTCCAAGGATTGCATCAGCATGAAAATACTGCAAGTGCTTCCTGCAACGGAAGGCGCACTGTTGCGGTCGACCGGAAAAATCGGCCGAAAATCAGAGCAAAACGCGCTCGATGCCGCCGTTGTTGGCGCGGTCGACATATTGTGCCGCCCAGTTTTCACCGAGCAGGTGTTTCGCCATCTCGACCACGATGTAATCCGCCTGCGTGCCGGCGTCGTCGTCGTAGCGCGAAAGACCCTGCAGGCAGGCCGGACACGACGTGAGTATCTTGACCTCGCCGGTGAAGCCGTCGGCACGCAGCGTATTCGCCCGCTGGGTGATGTCCTCCTGCTTGCGGAATTTGACCTGGGTGGCGATGTCGGGACGCGAGTAGGCAAAGGAGCCCGAGTCGCCGCAACAGCGGTCGGTCAGCGGCACCTCCTGGCCCATCAGCGCCTTGGTCACGCTCAGCGGCGCGTAGGCTTTCATCGGCGTGTGGCAGGGGTCGTGGTACATGTAGCGCGTGCCGCTCACACCCTCCAGCTTGACGCCTTTTTCCATCAGGTATTCGTGGATGTCGAGCAAGCGGCAGCCGGGGAAAATCTTGTCGAACTGGTATTTCAGCAACTGGTCCATGCAGGTGCCGCAGGAAACGATCACCGTCTTGATGTCGAGATAGTTCAGCGTGTTGGCGACGCGGTGGAAGAGCACACGGTTGTCGGTGGTGATCTTGGTGCCTTTGTCTTCGTCGCCGGACGACGTCTGCGGATAGCCGCAGCACAGGTAGCCCGGCGGCAGCACCGTGGTCGTGCCGATTTCGTAGAGCATGGCCTGGGTGGCCAGGCCGACCTGCGAGAACAGGCGCTCCGAGCCGCAGCCCGGGAAGTAGAAGACGGCATCCGATTCCTCGGTCGTCTTCTGCGGATTGCGGATGACCGGAATGACCTTGTCGTCCTCGATGTCGAGCAGCGCACGCGAAGTGCGCTTGGGCAGGTTGCCCGGCATCGGCCGGTTGAGGAAGTGGATGACCTGCGTCTTGACCGACGGCGCGCCGAGCGTCGCCGGCGGGTGCTTGCGCGTTTCCTGAACCAGACCGACCGCCTTCGCCGCCTTGTGGGCGAGACGCTGCGCCTTGAAGCCGAAATCCATCATGGCGAAGCGCAGCAGCTTGATCGTTGCCGGGTCCTTCAGGTTCAGGAAGGTCATCGCCGTCAGCGTGCCCGGACTGAAGCGCTTCTTGCCCTGTTTACGCAGAAAATTGCGCATGGCGACCGAAACGTCGCCGAAATCGATGTCGACCGGGCACGGTTTGACGCAACGGTGGCAGATCGTGCAGTGGTCGGCGACGTCGTTGAATTCGTCGAAATGCTTGAGCGAAATGCCGCGCCGGGTCTGTTCCTCGTAAAGGAAGGCTTCGACCAGCAGCGAGGTGCCGAGGATCTTGTTGCGCGGCGAGTAGAGCAGGTTGGCGCGCGGTACGTGCGTCGAGCAGACCGGCTTGCACTTGCCGCAGCGCAGGCAGTCCTTGACCATGTCGGAAATCTTGCCGATTTCCGACTGTTCCATGATCAGCGATTCGGTACCCAGCAGGCTGAACGACGGCGTGTAGGCATTGCCCATGTCGCCGCCGGGCATCAATTTGCCCTTGTTGAAGCGCCCTTGCGGATCGACCTTCTGCTTGTAGGCGCGGAAGGGGCCGATTTCTTCCTCGGTCAGGAATTCCAGCTTAGTGATGCCGATCCCATGTTCGCCGGAAATGACGCCGTCCAGCGAACGGGCCAGATGCATGATGCGTTCGACGGCACGGTTGGCCGTCTGCAGCATCTCGTAATTATCGGAATTGACCGGGATGTTGGTATGTACGTTGCCGTCGCCGGCGTGCATGTGCAGGGCGACGAAGACGCGGCCGCGCAGCACTTCACCATGGATGGCAGCAATGCGCTCAATGATCGGACGATAGACGGTGCCATCGAAAATCTTGGTCAGACGCGGCTTCAGTTCCTGCTTCCACGACGTGCGTACCGAGTAATCCTGCAGGCGATGGAATAGCGTGGGCGTGGCGGTCTTGTTGGTCAGTTCGCTGGCCACCACGCCATAAGAAGCGAAGTGCGATTCGGCTGCGGCCAGCGGCAGGTCGAGGTTTTCCAGTAGCCAGGCCCAGCGCCGGCGGACCGCTTCGACGTAATCGAGTGCCGCTTGCCGGCGGTCGCCGATCAGCACGTCCTTGTCGAGGTTGGCATCACCGGCATGCAGCGGCAGATCACCTTTCAGGAATTCGCTCAAGGCATCGCACAGCGCCAGCTTGTTCTGCGTCGACAGTTCGATGTTGATGCGTTCGATGCCGTCGCAGTAATCGCCCATGCGTGGCAGCGGGATCACGACGTCTTCGTTGACCTTGAAGGCGTTGGTATGGCGCGAGATGGCGGCGGTACGCGAGCGGTCGAGCCAGAATTTCTTGCGCGTTTCGGCGTCGACCGCGACGAAGCCTTCGGCGGCGCGCAGATTGCACATGCGGACGACTTCGGAAGCGGCAGCCATCACCGCCTTCTCGTCGTGGCCGACGAGGTCGCCGATCAGCACCATCTTCGGCCGGCCGTGGCGCTTGGCCTTGGTCGCGTAGCCGACGGCCTTGACGTAGCGTTCGTCGAGGTGTTCGAGGCCGGCCAGCTGGACGCCGGCGGCATGCCCGGCGCCGCCCGGCTTGAAGTAATCGGTGATCTCGACGATGGCTGGCACCGCTTCGCGCACCTGGCCGAAAAATTCGAGGCAGACGGTGCGCGTAACCGGCGGCATCTTGTGCAGCACCCAGCGGGCGGCGACGATAATGCCGTCGGTACCTTCCTTCTGCACACCCGGAATGCCGCCGAGGAACTTGTCGGTGACGTCCTTGCCCAGCCCGGTCTTGCGGCAGGCGGCGCCCGGCAGGGTCAGCACCTCTTCGCCGAGCAGTTTCCGGCCGCTCGGGTTGAAGCGTTTGAGGCGGAATTCGACGTTTTCCTGCTCGTGAATCTTGCCGTAGTTGTGATTGACGCGCTCGACTTCCAGCCAGTTGCCGTCCGGATCGACCATCTTCCACCAGGCCAGGTTGTCGAGCGCGGTACCCCACAGAACCGCCTTCTTGCCGCCGGCATTCATGGCGATGTTGCCGCCGATGCAGGAAGCGGAGGCGGAAGTCGGGTCGACCGCGAAGACGCGGCCGGCCGCCGAGGCGGCTTCGGACACGCGGTCGGTAACGACGCCAGCGCCGGTGCGGATGGTCGCATAGGGTTCGGTGTGGCCGGGGAGGACGATTTCCTCGACCGGGCTCATGTCGATCAGCTTCTCGGTATTGATCACCGCCGAATACGGCGTCAGCGGCACGGCGCCGCCGGTGTAGCCGGTGCCGCC
>CAZGPO010000095.1:0-8093 GCA_964527745.1 uncultured Dechloromonas sp. | reverse complement strand
GGCGCCGCCGGAGACCTGGAACGACAACATGGTCATGCTGGCCGATTTCCTGCAAATCGACGCCGACGAGCGCGAAGGCAAGTTCCCGTTCATCTGGGCGGTCGATACCAAGAACCGCCTGATGCGTCTGCTGGTCACCGAGGATCTGGTGCGGTCGACCGAGGAACGCCTGCATTTCTGGCGTCAGTTGCGCAACATCGCCGGACTCGACACGCAACCATCGGATGCGCTGGAAGTCGCCGAGCGCGTGCGTGCCGAACTGCTGGCGAAGATTTCCGCCAGTCTCGGCATGAGCGGAGGCGACAGCCATCCGGTGGCCGCTGCCGGCAGCTCGCCAGCGCCGGTTGCGGACAGCGCGGCGCCGGCCGCAGGCGGTGATGGCGATTACGAGCCGGTGTGGGTCGAGTCGCC
This sequence comes from uncultured Dechloromonas sp., assembly GCA_964527745.1. GTDB lineage: Bacteria > Pseudomonadota > Gammaproteobacteria > Burkholderiales > Rhodocyclaceae > Azonexus. Next base: position 7,682 of record CAZGPO010000095.1, on the reverse strand, counting down.
CGAATGTACCGCCTGCGACGAATGCATCAATCTGGCGCCGAAAACCTTCGCCTACAACGACCAGAAGCTCGCCATCGTCATCAATCCGAAAGGCAGCAAGTTCGCCGATATTGTCAAGGCGGCGGAGAAATGCACGGCTGCCTGCATCCATCCCGGCACGCCGTGGAACATGAGCGAGCCGGGGGTCGAAAAACTGATGGCGCGCGCGGCGAAATTCAACTGATCCGGCGATGAAGCTCCTCTCCTACTTTCGCGGCGAGGCCTTTCAACGGGGCGTGCATCCGCCGTCGTGCAAGCTGACGGCGGACACCCGGATCCGCCGCCTGCCGTTTCCGCCCAAGGTCGTGGTGCCGCTGTCGCAACACATCGGCAAGGTGCCGCGCGCCATCGTCCGCGTCGGTCAGGAAGTGGTGCGCGGCGAGCCGATCGCCCGTGCCGACGACTGGCTGTCGGTGCCGCACCACGCACCGGTCACCGGCGTTGTCGAGTTCATCGGACTGCGCCCGGGCGTGCGCGGTCCGTGGGTCGAGTCCATTGTCATCCGCGCCCATCCCGGCGCCACGCAGCAGGATCTCTGGGGCCAGCCGCGCGACCTGACGGATGCCAGCGGTAGTGACATCCTGCAGGCGATCTGGGATACCGGCATGGTCGGCCTCGGCGGCGCCGCCTTTCCGACCCACGCCAAGCTGACCGTCCCCAAGCAGGCCAAGGTACATACGCTGGTCGTCAATGGCTGCGAGTGCGAACCCTACCTCACCTGCGACCATCGGGTGATGGTCGAGCAGGCCGACGACCTGATCGTCGGCATCCGCTATGCGATGCGAACGACCGGCGCGGTGCGCGCCATTGTCGGCATCGAGGACAACAAACCCGATGCGCTGGTGGCGATTCAGGCAGCGATCGGCCGTGCCGGCAGTGTGCCGGAGGGCGAGATCCACGCCGAGCTGGTGCCGACCAAGTATCCGCAAGGCTCCGAGAAGATGTTGATCATGGCGCTGTTCGGCGTCGAAATTCCGGCCGGCGGTTTGCCGGTGTCGCTTGGCATGGTGGTCAATAACGTCGGCACGCTGGCCGCGCTCGGCAAATTGTTGCCGGCGGGACGCGGCCTGACCGAGCGGGTGGTCACCATCACCGGTCCCGGCGTCGCCAAGCCGGGCGATTACATCGTGCCGCTCGGTACGCCGCTGCGCTTCGTCCTCGATTACGCCGGAGCTCCGGGCGCCGATGCGCGCCAGGTCATCCTCGGCGGGCCGATGATGGGGCAGGCCGCCGCCTCGCTCGACGTGCCGATCACCAAGGGCATGTCCGGCGTACTGGTCATGCTTGGCACTGACCTCGCCCAGCGCGAGCAGATCAAGACCTACCCGTGCATCAAATGTGCGGAGTGCGTCGAAAGCTGCCCTATGGGCCTCAATCCATCGCAGCTCGGCATGCTGGCCGCCAAGCGCGAATACGACCTGATGGGCTCGCATTACCACCTCGGCGAATGCTTCGAGTGCGGCTGCTGTACCTATGTCTGCCCGTCCAACATCCCGCTCGTGCAGCAGTTCCGTGTTGCCAAGCAGATCCTGCGTGAAAAGGCGATCGCCAAATGACCATCGAAATTCGCTCGGCGCCGCATATCAAGGGGGCGCGCACGGTCGATCAGATCATGCGTCATGTCGTCTGGTCGCTGGTCCCGATCTGTACCTTTTACGTATATCAGTATGGCCTGTCGGCACTGGCATCGCTGGTTGTCGTCACCGCCAGCTGTCTCGCCAGCGAACGCTTCTTCGTCCGTCAGGGCGGACAATCCGGTGATATCGGCGATTTTTCCGCGGTCATTACCGGGCTCCTGCTCGCCTTGTCGATCCCGCCCGGCTTTCCGTTGTGGATGGGGGCGGTCGCCGGGTTCATGGCGATCGCGCTGGGCAAGGCGCTGTTCGGTGGCATCGGCTTCAATGTCTTCAATCCGGCGCTGATCGGCCGCGCCTTCGTGCGGCCACCTCTCACGCAGGCGATCGCCACCTACACGCCGTCGTTCCTGCCCGGACGCTTCACCGAGCTGATTCCGTCGTCGATGGCGATCCCGCTGATGCGTCCTGAACCTGTCGTCGAGTGGCTCAAGGCCAAGCAGTTCGACGTGCTGGCCGGTGCCACGCCGCTCGCCAAATGGAAGTTCGACGGCGTGCTGGCCAATGCCGACGAGCTGCTGACCTCGCTCTCCGGGCACATGGCGGTCGGCCCGTCGCCGGCCCTGATCCTGCTTTGCGGTGCCTATCTCGCCTTGCGCCGCTACATGGACTGGCGAATTCCGACAGCCATACTCGGCAGCGCCGGCCTCACCGCCTGGCTGCTTTTCGCGCTCAGTCCGGACCGCTTCCCCAACCCGTTTTTCATGCTCTTCTCGGGCGGCCTGATTCTCGGCGCGGTCTACATGGCGACCGACATGGCGACCTCGCCGGTGACGCCCAAGGGGATGTGGGTCTACGGCGCGCTGATCGGTCTGCTGACGGTGATCATCCGCTATTACAGCGGCCTGCCGGAAGGCGTCATGTATGCGATCCTGCTCGGTAACGCCGCGACGCCGCTGATCGAGAAAATCACGCAGCCGACCCCGTTCGGGCGCAGCGCGCTGGCTACGCTCGGACGCGCCAGGAAGGGCGCCTCGTATCCGCTGCATCCGGGCTATATCTCGCGCGAGGATGCCGGTGCCGTGACGCCGAAAAAACGCTTCCTGCCCAACAAGCCGAAGGCGCAGGAGCGGGACAAGTCATCATGAACGCCGAAGTCATGCAGCCGCAAACGACGCCGACGGTAGCGATGATTCGCACCCTCGGACTGATTGCCGCCATCTGCGGCGTGATCATCGTTGGCGCCTATCAGGGCACCTACAATGCGGTTCAGGAGAACAAGCGGATCGCCGTCGAGCGCGCTGTGTTCAAGGTCATTCCCGCCGCCAGGTCGATCGGCGAATTCATTGCACTGCCCGATGGCAGCATCGAAAAGACCAGCGCCAGCGGGACTGTTCCGGCCGGCGCCGTCAAATTCTATGCCGGCTATGACGATGCCGGCGGGTTGGCGGGTATTGCCGCCGAAGGCTCGGCCAAGGGTTATGCCGACAGCGTGCGCATCCTCTTCGCCTACGATCAGGCGACGTCGCGCATCACGGCATTCGGCGTCGTCGCGATGCGCGAAACGCCCGGTATCGGCGACAAGATTCTGGTCGACAAGGAATTCCTCGCCAATTTCCCGCTGGAAGCCAAGCTCGCCGCCGATCTCAAGGGGCTGGCCAACGCCATCGTTACCGTCAAGCAGGGCACCAAGACCAAGCCGTGGGAAATCGATGCCATTTCGGGCGCGACGATCACTTCGCGCGCCGTCGGCAAGGCGATCAACGATGCCGCGCAGATCCTGCTGCCGCGCATCGGACCGAATCTGGACAAGTTGAAGGAAAAATCATGAGCCAGCCGTCTGGAATAATGAGCGCCCGCAACTGGGACGAACTGATGGAAGGCATCTGGCGCCAGAACCCGGTGTTCGTCATGGTGCTCGGCATGTGTCCGGCCCTCGCGGTGACCGTGTCGGGAATCAACGGGCTGTCGATGGGCATCGCCACCACCTTCGTTCTGGTCTGCTCCTGCGGTCTGGTTTCGCTGCTGCGCAAGCTGATTCCGAAGGAAGTGCGGATCGCCACCTACATCGTCATCATCGCCACCTTCGTCACCGTCGTCGATTACGTCATCCAGGCGGTCAGCCTGGCGCTTTACGACGCGCTCGGCGCCTTCATCCAGCTCATCGTCGTCAATTGCGTCATCCTCGGGCGGGCCGAGGCGCACGCCTCGAAGAACACGCCCGTCGTCGCCATGACCAACGCCTTCGGCATGGGGATCGGCTTCACCATCGGCCTGCTGGCGCTCGGTTGCGTGCGCGAGATTCTCGGCGCCGGGACACTGTTCGGTGTCAGCCTGTTCGGTGCCAACTTCCAGCCGTGGGTGGTCATGGTCCTGCCGCCGGGCGGTTTCTTCGTGCTCGGCGCCTGGCTGCTGCTCTTTTCCGCGCTGGCCCGGCGCAAGCAGCGCAAACTGACGGAGGCCGCGCAAAATGCCTGAATCCGCCGCCAGCATCTTCATCAACGCGCTGCTCGCCAACAATTTCGTGCTGGCGATGTTCCTCGGCCTGTGCCCCTTCCTCGGCGTCTCGAACAAGCTCGAAACGGCATTTCCGATGGGTGTCGCGACCACCTTCGTCATGTTCGTGGCCTCGCTGTGCGCCTTCGGCCTGAACCTGCTGCTGAGCGCCTTCCATCTCGAATTCCTGCGCCTGATCTCGTACATCGTCATCATCGCGTCGGCGGTGCAACTGGTCGAAATGGTGCTGAAAAAATACAGCCCGACGCTGTTTCGCGCCCTCGGCATCTATTTGCCGCTGATCACCACCAACTGCGCCGTCCTCGGCGTCGCCCTGTTCCAGACCGCGCGCGATTACGATTTCGTGCAGTCGGTGGCCTTCAGCCTCGGCGGCGGTGCCGGATTCATGCTCGCCCTGGTGCTGATGGCCAGCGTCCGCGAACGCCTGCAGCTTTCCGACGTGCCCGCCGTGGCGCAGGGCACGGCCCTGACGCTGATGCTCGCCGGCATCCTGTCGCTGGCCTTCATGGGCTTTGCCGGGTTGGGCGGCTGAAGTGTCGGTCTACCTCGTCACCATCGGCATCATCTTCGCGGTCATGCTCTTCGGCATCGCTGTCGACCGGCTCTATCGCGCCTTCGCCGCGCGCAATCCGCAGCTCGGCCCGTTTCGCAAGAGCGAAGGCTGCGGTTCGTGTTCCGGCGGCAGCGGCTGCAGCAGCGAGCGGGGCGGCGACCGTTAGACCCCGGAGTGCTTGCTGCCTGGCGCGGTCGACGCACAAAAGCCGGTAAAAATCCGCCTGCGCGGCGCTTGTGCCGTGACGTTTGCCCACTGCGCCCGTAGAATCGCTCCTTTGCCTTGAAGAATTGCGCCATGCACCCGGATTACCTCGAAAAAGTCCTCAACGCGCAGGTTTATGACGTGGCCGTCGAAACGCCGCTCGACCTGGCCGGCAACCTTTCGGCGCGGGTCGGCAACAAGATTCTGCTCAAGCGCGAAGACCTGCAGCCGGTGTTTTCCTTCAAGCTGCGCGGCGCCTACAACAAGATTGCCAGCCTTTCCGCCGAGAAGCTCAAGCGCGGCGTGATCTGCGCCTCGGCCGGCAACCATGCCCAGGGCGTCGCGCTGTCGGCGGCCAAGGTCGGCTGCCGCGCGGTGATCGTCATGCCGACCTCGACGCCGGGTATCAAGGTCAACGCCGTCAAGCGGCGCGGCGGCGAGGTCGTCCTCTTTGGCGACTCCTACGACGAAGCCTACGCGCACGCACTGGAACTCGAAAAATCCGAAAAGATGACCTTCGTGCATCCCTTCGACGATCCCGAAGTGATCGCCGGCCAGGGCACCATCGGCATGGAAATCCTGCGCCAGCACTCGCGCCACAACGGCCCGATCCACGCCATCTTCTGCTGCGTCGGCGGCGGTGGGCTGATCGCCGGGGTGGCCGCCTACGTCAAGCGCCTGCGCCCGGAAATCAGGATCATCGGCGTCGAGGCCAAGGATGCCGACGCGATGACCCGCTCGCTGGCCAGGGGTCATCGCGTGCGGCTCGACCAGGTCGGCCTGTTCGCAGACGGCGCGGCGGTCAAGTTCGTCGGCGAGGAAACATTCCGCCTGTGCAAGGAATACGTCGATGAAATGATCCTTGTCGATACCGACGCCATCTGCGCCGCCATCAAGGACGTCTTCGAGGACACCCGCTCGATTCTCGAACCGGCCGGCGCGCTGGCCGTTGCCGGGGCCAAGGAATACGCCCGCCAGCACAAGTTGAAGGACAGGAATCTGGTGGCGATTGCCTCCGGCGCCAACATGAATTTCGACCGCCTGCGCTTCGTCGCCGAACGCGCCGAAGTCGGCGAGCGGCGCGAGGCCGTGCTCGCCGTCACGCTGCCCGAGAAGCCGGGCGCCTACAAAAAATTCCTCGGGCTGATCGGCAAGCGCAACGTCACCGAGTTCAACTACCGCTACCACGACGAGGGTGCGGCCCACGTTTTTGCCGGCATTCAGGTCGTCGACCGTAACGAAGCCGACAAGCTGGTCGAGCAATTGACCAAACACGGCTATCCGACGCTCGACCTGACCGACGACGAAATGGCCAAGAACCACATCCGCCACATGGTCGGCGGCCACGCGCCGCAGGTCTGCGACAAGGGCATGCGCGAACTGCTCTACCGCTTCGAGTTCCCCGAGCGGCCGGGCGCCCTGATGAATTTCCTGACCCAGATGAGCGCCGGCTGGAACATCAGCCTGTTCCACTACCGCAACCACGGCGCCGACTACGGCCGCGTGCTGGTCGGCATGCAGGTGCCGCCGGAAGACATGGCCGAGTTCAAGGCTTTCCTGACGAACCTCGGCTACACCCACTGGAACGAGAGCGACAACCCGGCTTACAAGCTGTTTTTGGGCTGAGAAGCCTATCGCGATCGATTTGTAGTAAACTTTTGACGTCTACTACAAATTTAGGTTGGCGATGACGCCTCAAAGCCCCGTCACCCAAACGCTGTACGCGCAACTGCAGGAAGAGGCGGCGGTTTTCAACGCCGTCATCTTCGAGCAGGGCATCGCCGGCAGCCCCTACCTCAACCATGCCAACGGTTACGCCTACTGGTACTGGCAGGTAAGCGGCCCGGATGGCAAGCTCAAGCGGCTTTCCCTCGGGCGGGATACGCCGGAAACACAGGCCTTGGTCGAACGCCTCAAAACGCGCAAGGCTGAAGCCAGCGAAGCCATCACCGCGCTCCGTGCGACGACCCGCGCCTTTGTCGCCAGCGGCGGCATGAGCGTCGAATCGGCCCACTTCCGGGTCATGGAGCACCTGGCCCAGGCCGGCCTGTTTCGCAAGGGGCTCGTTCTCGTTGGCTCCCACGCCTTCACCGCGCTCGGCAACCTGCTTGGCCTGCGCTGGGGCAGCCAGCTTAAAACCAGCGACATGGATTTCGCCCGCGCGCTTGGCATCAGCCTGGCCTTGCCGGGAAATACCGAACCCATCGATGTGCTGGCCACCGCACAGGCGTTCGATCCGACATTTTTCGCGGTGCCGCAGCTCGACCACCGCCAGCCATCGACAGCCATCATCAGCCGCAAGACCCGGATCAAACTCGATTTCCTGACCACGCATACCGCCTCGGAGAGCGACACGCCCCGCTACTTCGCAGACCTCGGCATCGCCGCGACGCCCTTGCGCTACATGGACTATCTGCTAGGCGGCCTCAACCGTCGTGGCCTGGTCATTGGCACCTACGCCTTCCCGATCAACCTGCCAGACCCCGCCCGCTTTGCTATCCACAAACTCATCATCGCCCAACTGCGGCGCGGAGAAGGCGAAGCAAAAACACAAAAGGACATCCGGCAGGCCGACGAACTGCTTGCCGGCATGATCGAAGTCGGGTTGTCTCATGAAGTTGAAGAAGCCCTCGACGACCTTGCGACCAGCTATCCTGGCGCTATTCCTCTCGTACAGCGCTCGGCCGAACAAACACGCCTTGCTCGTGACTGGCTGAATGCCTACCTGGACAAACCTGCGCCATGACCCCCGAAGCCTTCATCGCCCTGTGGAAAGACAACCCGCTCACCGAACG
>CAZGPO010000094.1:0-8165 GCA_964527745.1 uncultured Dechloromonas sp. | reverse complement strand
GTCAAGCAGGTCAACGACGACCAATTCCGCAACCTGTACCAGGGCGGCTGGAATGTCTTCACCTATCCCTCGGCCAGCCGGGAGGGCGACAGCGACGGCATGGCCTACGTGGGCATGAACTGGAAGCCGACCAACGACAGCATGATTTCGGCGTCGTACCACAACGTGCAGAACATGTTGAACATGGTCTATGCGGATTTCGACTACGTCTTCCGCATGGAAGACAAGAAATACTTCCGGGTCGGCGTTCAAGGGATGTACCAGGAATCGAATGGCCAGAGCCTGATGCGCGGGGTCAACGGGAGCACAGGCCCGAGTTTCAACACCAACTACGGTGGCGTTTACGTCGAGGCGCGGCCGGTGCCGTGGTGGATTCCCTATGCCATGGCCGGTCTGACTTCAGATCGTAACCAGATCTACTCGCCGTTCTCGATCGGTCCTTCCTACCTTGTGCAGCGCATCGGCGAGAACTCGCGGGCCGGTGAGCGCACCTGGATTCTCGGGACGGTCTTCGATTTCGGCTCGTTCGGGGTGAACGGTCTGTCGTTCGATATCACCTACGGCCAGCGCACCAATCGCAATGTCGATGGTGCCTCCAACCTGCCGGTCGCCGATTGGGACGAAATGGCCACCGACCTGATCTACATCTTCCCGCAGGATGGTTTCTTCAAGAACCTGCGTGCCCGGGCCCGCTACGCCAAGGTCTGGCAGAAGGGTGACAACTGGAATGCCGGCGCGAATGCAGTCCAGTACGTCGACTACTCGACCAACGACGTGCGTTTCGACGTACAGCTCAACATCCCGTTCAAGTAGGACGCGCTGGGCAATCAAGCAAAAAGGGCGGCCAATTTGGCCGCCCTTTTTGCGTCGACCGCAGCAGCCTCAGCCGGCAGCGAGCCAGGTCAGGAACTGGCTGAAAACGCCGTCGACGAGTTCCTGATCCTGTTCCACCAGCGCTTCGCGTTCCTCGATCGGGATTTCCGTTCCGATATTCTTAAGCAGGCGGATCTGCGTCTGCAGCATGCGGCCGTTTTCCTGTTCGATCCGCTGCAGGGCAACGACGAACGGGTTGAGCGGGTCCGCATTGTCGGGAATGACCGGCGTCAGGCGAATGCGTGCCAGTTGCGCGTGCCCCAGCGAAATGCCCCGATAGGTGGCCTGCGGATTCAGCATCGGCCCGGGTGGCAGCATGATCTGGCCCCAGGCCATCATCAGCGGGGCGACGATCCGGCTGCCCTCGAGCGCCAGCGCCGGATCCTTCGACCATTGCGTGGTACGGCTCAACAGCGTGACGGCTTCCAGTTCGCGGGAATACTGCGACAGGATGAATTGCTGAACGACATTCAGGTTCTGCATCCATTGCACGCTGGAGTGGAACATCAGGTTGCCATTCTTGGCAGTGCATAGCAGCAGGGTAATCTTGGTCTGGATTTCCGGGGTGAAGCCATTCGCCGCGATGCGGTCACGCGCCTGGTCGTAGAGTGCGGGGTCGATCATGTCGTTTTCTTCCTCGTGGGGGACTTGCGGCGAGCGGGAGTTGAGGCGGGCGTTGCGGTGCCGATCTGGACAGCGCGCATCCAGTCGCCAGCACAGGGCAGCCATTGCGTTTCGGCCGTCGGATCGTCGCTGGCGATCCACACGCTCTGGTCGCCCTGCCAGGTACCTGCAGTCACCTGGTCGAGGAAGACTTCGAGCTGGCGCATCGTTACCGCCGGCATTTCCAGGGTGAAGGCATGATAGGCGTGCTGCATGATGAGCAGGCGCGAATTCTTCACTTTGCTGCGGATTACCTCGTGGCATTCGCGCGGCGTGAAGAAGTCGAATTCACCATTCATGATCAGGGTCGGCACCTTGATCTTGTGCAGCTCGGGCGTCAGCGGCTGGAATTCGACAAAGGACTCCATCAGGTTCTGCATCGCATAGCCGTCGTTGCCGATGTAACCGGCGCGCTTCATGGCCGGAATGCGTTCGCGATTGGCGGCGATCCACGCTGAACTCATGTTCATCGGGTAGAGCATGCTCTGCAGGTAGGGCAGGCCGGCGTCAGCCAGGCCCTGCAGCATGACGGCGCCGAGCAGGTCGAGTTGCGGGGTCAGTTCGGCAAAGGTGCTCATCGCCGTCAGACTGTGCAGGCGGTGTCCGTAGCGGATCGCGAAATCCAGCGCGATGATGCCGCCGAAGGAAATGCTGGCGAGGTGGGTTTTTTCGATGCCCAACTGCTCCAGCAGGCTGTCGAGCATATCGGCATGCATGGCCAGCTTGATGTCGATGACCGGCTTCGACGAGCGCCCCTGACCTAGCATGTCGTAGGCCAGTACGCGGTAGCCGCGCGGAACGAAATAGTCGGCGTAGCTCTTCCACAGGTTGGCGTTCTGGGTGAGGCCGTTGAGGAAGGTAATGACCGGTTGACCGGGGTCTCCGCTCAGCTCGTAATGCACCTGATGATGGCCGTACTGGATAGTTGGCATGGTGCTCCCGGGGAAATATTTGGATTGGGAAAGAAAGGAATTGACCGATTATTCAATGCGACTATTATGATGGATCTGGACATGCACCAGCATGTCCGGCGAAACAAAAAAATATCAAACCTTGGAGGATCTAGACATGAAAAGCAGCCCGCTGGGTTGTCGAAGCGTCGTTCACTGGCTGGTGTCGTTGCTGATGACACTGTCGCTGGTTTGTGCGGCGCACGCTCAACAACCTGTGACCGATCGTTCTGCGGTGTCCGCACTGGACAAGATGAAGCAGACCTACGAGGTCAAGAATTTCCGTATCGGTGGCAAGTACGACCTGGCGAACTCCAAGGCCTGGGAGAACGGCGGCGAAGGCGGCACGACGCTCGAATCGCTGGGGGCGGGGCCGGCCAAGACTGCCTATATCGCAGTCGGCACGCCCAAGCGCAACGAGAAGGGCGAGATCATCAACGCCATCGTGATCAGCACCTTCTTCTCGGGTGATGCAACCTCCATGTACAACAGCTGGTACGCCGGCCAGTCCGGCAACGGCTTCTCCGGCGGTGCGCTGGTCGGTCCCGGGTTGATGTTCGATACCAACCGCTTCTATGTCGTCTTTCTCGACGGCCTCGGCCTGTGGGGTGCCTCCAAGCCCTCGGACGGGCTGGCCCGCAAGTTCCCGGTCTATAGCTACTACGACATGGTGCACCTGAACTACCGCCTGCTGCGCGATCACCTGAAGATCGGGCAGGTGGTACTGGCCACCGGCGTGTCGATGGGCGGCACCCAGTCATACTACTGGGGCCTGATGTATCCCGATTTCGTCAAGGCCGTGATGCCGGTCGGCGGCGCCTCGGCCACCGATGGCACGGGCGGGCAGATCGCCGCGTGGACCTTCCAGTTGGCCAAGGCGTCGCTGGAATCCGACCCGGTCTGGATCGACACCAAGGCCGATTACTACAAGCTGCCCAAGGACAAGCACCCGAACCAGGGCGTCGAGTTCCACTGGTCCCAGCTGCTGCTGACCGGCTTCGACCTCAACTTCCGCCAGTCGCTGGGCTGGGACGAGGTGTCCAAGGAAGTCTTCGTCTGGAAGGAAGATCCGCGCCTCGGCAAGAACATCGGCGCGACCCTCAAGCGGATGGCCGCCCAGTTCGACGCGGTGGACCTGTGGTACCGCGACACCGTCGGCGAGCTCCACAACGTCGACAAGCTGCTGCCTGGCATGAAGGCGCGCACGCTGGTCGCGCACGTCGACAATGATCTGTGGCTGATGGGCAGCGACGCGCGCAAGGCCTCGGAAACCATCCCGGGCGGGTTGTACGCCGGCTTCAGCGACCCGATCGCGCACTACGCCGTCTTCAAGGCGCCCAACGTCCTGAAGAACAACCAGACCTTCAGTGCCTTCATGCGCTCGACCGGCGTCATGAACCAAGCCGAACAGGGTATCGTTTGCGAGGCCAAGAATTACCGCCGGACGCGCGTCAACATGAATCCGGATCCGAAGAAGTCGTTCTGGAAGGATGAAATCGTTTACCCGTTCCCGGTCAAGTACGCCAGGGTCAAGGATAAACGTGGCGTCGAGTGGGAGCTGGGCTACATGGACGAGTATTGCGGCAAGCAGAGCAACCCGCCGACCCTCGTCATGGTACACGGCAAGGGTGCGTTCGGTGCCCATTACGGCAACGTCGTCAAGTACGCGGTCGAGCGCGGCTTCCGCGTCATCGTCCCCGACATGCCGCTGGCCGGCACCTCCGGCCCGGGCAACCTCGACAAGACGCAGGCGCGCACACTGGACGACATCCGCGACGCCTTCAACAACCTGGTGGTCGGTAAGCTGGGAGTCAAGAAGGCTTACTACTACGGCCACTCGCAGGGCGGACAGGTGGTGCTCGGCTATGCGCTGCGTTACCCGGATGCGGTGCAGGGTCTGTTGCTCGAAGGGCCGGCCGGTCTTGAGGAATATCCGAAGAACTTCAAGTTGGGCGACAAGGTGCTGCCGATCTGCGACAAGGCTATCGGCCACGACCTGAACCGCTGGCAAGCCGCGTGGGGGCCGTTTGGCTTGGTCGAATCCGAATTGAAACGCACGCCGCAGCAGGTGCGCGACTTCTTCTACTGGCAAAAGCGCGACGCCGCAGGCAATGCGGTTCCCGCGCCGGCCGGCTACTTCGTCAACGACACCCAGTACTCCCGTCTGCACACCGACCAGCGCATCGCGATGATCAGCGGCAACCGGCGCGAGTTCGAGCAATGGGCCTTCCTGTTCCATTACGACACCTTCTCGATGTGCTCGGAAAACGCGCGCGAGGACGAGAACTCGCTGTACAAGCGTCTGCCGCAGATCAAGGCGCCGATCTTCCTGGCGTTCGGCGCGATAGAGCCGTTCATCCCGAGTACGGCGCTCAACGGCCTGAACGACAAGTCGAAGCAGGTCATCATTCCCTTCGTGGAGCGCATGACGGCGGCGGGCAACCCGCCGGTGGTCAAGATCTACCCGGGGGTCGGGCACTTCATCCACACCGACGTGCCGCTCGAGTTCGCCCGCGACACGGTCAGCTTCATGAAGACCCGCCATGTCGATGCGGTGACGCCCGACGTGATCGATTCGCTGATCAACGGTGCCAAACCGATGGCTGCTGCTGCTCCTGCTGGCGGTGGCGACAAACCGGCCGGCCTTGCCAAGTGAGGTGCGCGATGAAAACGAACATGAGGAAAGCTGACGTGAAAAAGCAAATCGTTGCCTTGGCGCTGGCTGCTGTTTTCGCGCTGCCGGGCGCCGCACTGGCGGCCGACACCAAATTTCCGCTGACGCCGAATTCGGGGTCGATGGAGTTCGACCACCTGAAACGCCATTACGAGATTCCCAATTTCCGCATCGGCGGCAAATACAATCTCGACGCCGATCCGGAAACCTGGCGTAACGGCGGCGAGGGCGGAACGACGCTCGAATCGCTGGGCGCTGCGCCGCTGAAAGTCGCCTACATCGCGGTCGGGACGCCGAAGCGCAACGACCGGGGGGAGATCATCAATGCGGTGATCGTCAGCACCTTCTACTCCGGCGATTCGACCAACATGTACAACTTCTGGTACGACGGCCAACCCGGCAACGGCTTCTCGGGCGGCGCGGTGGTCGGCCCCGGCAAGGCCATCGATACCAACCGCTACTATGTGGTCTTCCTCGATGCGCTCGGCCTGTGGGGCACCTCCAAGCCTTCCGATGGCCTGGGGCGCAAGTTCCCTTCCTACAGCTACTTCGACATGGTGCAGAGCAACTATCGTCTGCTCCGCGATCATCTGAAAATCGCCCAGGTCGAGGTCGCCACCGGGGTTTCCATGGGCGCCACGCAGAGCTGGGTGTGGGGGGTGATGCATTCGCCGAGCGGCTTCGTCAAGGCGATCATGCCGATCGGCGGCACGACGGCCTCGGACGGCGACGATCCGATCGGCGCCTGGACTTTCCTGCTGGCGCAGTCGGCGATCGAAAGCGATCCCAAGTGGCGGGCGACGAATGGAAATTACTACCATCTGCCGGTCGACCAGCATCCCAAGCAGGGGCTGCAGTTCATGTGGTCGCGCCTGCAACTGACCGGCTTCACCTTCCCGGTCCGCTCGGCGACGCCGTGGGACAAGATCGAGCGTGAGGTCTTTTTCTGGGAGCCGAAGGGCAACCAATCGGCCGCCTGGATCGCCCGGGTCAAGAACGAAGATCCGGTCGACTTCTGGTATCGCAACGATTCCGGCTTCAACTACAACATCAACAAGGATCTCAAGCGGATCAAGGCGAGAACCCTGGTGGTGCACGTCGATACCGACATGTGGCTGATCGTCGATAACGCCAGGAAGTCAGCGAAGGCCGTCGAGGGGGCCGCGTTTGCCAGTTTCCCCGATCCGACCGCGCACTACGCCGTGTTCAAGGCGCCGAATGTGCTGAAGGATACGATCAAATCCTTCGTCGACAACACCTTTACCACCAGTCTGCCCGGGATCGCCGGTGCCAGTGGTGGCGGTGGTGGGGCGCAGGCAGCAGTCGACAAGCCGGCGGGGCTGGCCAAGTAGCTGGCATTGCCCGAGAACCGAGGCCGCCTGCGGGCGGCCTTTTTTTGTACGGGCGTTGCTGGTGCCGCTTCAGCCGCGGAAATAGTCGCCGAAGACGCGGGCGAATAGCAGCGGTTGTTCGAGGTTCATCGAGTGCCCGACGTAGGGGAAGATTTCGAGGCGCGCAGTGGGCAGTTTCTGCACCATGACGTCCATGTGCTCGCGCGGAATCCAGTAGTCCATCTTGCCGAACAGGATCAGGTGCTCGTGGGTCATTTCCGGCATGCGTTTGGCCAGGGCGCCGGAATCCCACTCCAGGCCGAGGTTGTGCGGCGTGCCGAACCAGATGCCGTCGGACAGCACGCGGGTCTTCTCGATGATCAGCGTGAAGAGCTCGCGCTGCGCGGTGCTGGTGGCGTCGGCGAATTGCGGCATCTGGCCGGCGACCATCGTCTCTGGGCGGAATAGGGTCGGCGCGGCGCTGGCCAGGCCGGCGAAGCAGACGTCCTGATCGGTCTTCATTGCCGTCAGGACGCCGACCTGGCCGGGATTCAGCTGCAGGCCGAGCGGGCTGACCGGGTCGAGCATCAGCACCTTGCCGAAGCGTTCCGGCGCCATGGTCAGCATGTGAGAAACGATGATCCCGCCCGTCGAGTGGCCGTAGAGCCCGCAGCGGTCGATGCCGAGAGCGTCGAGGAGCCCCAGCAGGTCGCGGGCGTGAGTATTCATCGAGTAGTTCGAGTAGTCCTTCGCAGGCTCTGGCTTGTCCGAGCCACCGCAGCCCCGCCACTCGGCAGCGATGACCCGGATCGACCCGGGAAGCAAAGGCATCACGAGATCCAGCCAGTCGGCGCATCCGAGGTTGCCGTGAACGGCAAGGACCGCGCTTTCCCCGGAGCCGTGCTCGATGTAGCTAATATTGAGGTCTCCCACCTTTGCAATCGGCATGGTACCCTCCTTCTCAAGGTCTCTCCCGGGCGAGGAATCGAGACAGTGCTACTTCGACGGTTTGTCTTTCGGTATGGCTTTCGGCCTTGCCCCGGTTCCATCCGCCGGGACCAGCGGAATGCCCGACATGATCTTCAGCGCCACCAGCCTGTCCACCTGCCTCTCTATCTGGAAGAACCTCAGCACCGTCTTGACGGGCAGGACCTTGCCCATTTCTCTTGCGTACTTTTCATCAATCGACAGCTTGCGCCGGTCGACGTAATTCATTCTCCTGATCAATTCCTTGGCCTGCCCGTCCGACAGCGTCTTGTAATTGTCCGCATAGAAATCCAGGATCGAGGATCGTTCATAGTTCAACTTGCTCATGTCCTCGTCATACCGGTCATAGATCGGCCAAAACGCATCGGCTTCCTTTCCGCTCAATTGCATGTTGACCTCGATGATCCTCCTCATGTGTACCCGGATGTCCGACTTCAAAGCCTCGATGTATGCGCTCACGCTGCCGGTGCCGATCTGCGGCAGGATGATGTCCCCGCCGGTTTCACCCCGGGACGCAGAGCCGGACGGTGCGAACAGCAACAATCCGGCAACCAGCAGAGCGGCAACAAAGGGGCGAATCCCGCGACAATGTGCCATGATTTCACCTCCTGGAACCAAAGCACCGGTTGTGCATCCTGCAGGATACCCGGTAACCTCACCGGACGGTCCTGCGTCCTGATTTTCCTG
>CAZGPO010000093.1:0-8208 GCA_964527745.1 uncultured Dechloromonas sp. | reverse complement strand
AGCCTCGCCTCGCCTGGCCGCGACATCAAGTTCGACCTCAACCGCTGCGACGGTTACCGCAATTTCTGCAACAAGCTGTGGAACGCCACCCGCTTCGTGTTGATGAATGTCGAAGGCCACGATCTGGCGCTCGACCACCAGCAACAGCCGAGCACTGGCACCTGCATCGTGCCGGCCGGCGAACCGCGCCTCAAGTTCAGCTTCGCCGATCGCTGGATCGTCAGCCAGTTGCAACGTGTCGAGAAGGAAGTCGAACAGCATTTCGTCGATTACCGTTTCGACCTGCTCGCCCAGGCCATCTACAAGTTCGTCTGGGACGAGTTCTGCGACTGGTATCTGGAAATTGCCAAGGTCGAGATTCAAACGGGCGATGACGCCCAGCAGCTCGGCGCCCGCCGCACCGTGGTGCGGACGCTGGAAGCCATCCTGCGTCTGGCCCACCCGCTGATTCCGTTTATTACCGAGGAACTGTGGCAAACGGTTGCGCCGATCGCCGGCCGCAAGACGCACGATTCGATCATGCTCGCCGCCTATCCGCGTGCAGACCTGAGCCGCGTCGACGAAGCCTGCGAAGCCAAGATCGAACGCCTGAAAGCGCTAACCTACGCCTGCCGCAACCTGCGCGGCGAAATGAACGTCTCACCTGCTCTGCGCATGCCGCTGCTGGTCGCCGGCGGCGGTGCCGAGATCGCCGAATTCGCGCCCATCCTGCAGGCGCTGGCCAAGCTTTCCAAAGCCCAGATTGTCGACGACATGCCGGCCGATGCCATGGCGCCAGTCGCCGTGGTTGGTGAAACAAAGCTGATGCTCAAGGTGGAAATCGACATTGCCGCGGAGCGCGAGCGCCTGATAAAGGAAATCGAGAAGCTGGAAAAGCAGATTTCGATTGCCCAGGGCAAGCTATCCAACGAAGGCTTCGTTGCCCGTGCGCCCGCTGCCGTGGTCGACCAGGAAAAGCAGCGCGTCGCCGATTTCAGCGCCACGCTGGAACAACTGAAGCCGCAACTCGCCAGACTCGGTAACTGAAGCCGCGATGGCCAGGGACAATCGTCCGCTGTTCGCCGGAATCTTCAAGGCGATGATGATTTACTGCGTCCTGGTCTGGGTTTGGGCGCTGGCGCTGATCTACGCCTGGCCTTGGGAAAAGGGCGGCGAATGGCTGCCAGAATTCCCGATCGTTGCGGTTTGCGCACCTGAAACAAGCTGCGCGATTTCCTACGGAAAAATCGGCGAGGCACGCCGAAGCGGTCAAATGACAACGCTGACGCCGCTAACCGAAACCGGCGAACTCGCGCTTGACACGGGCACGCTGCGCTGGCGTAGCGGTAGCGGCAGCGGCGTGATCGAGTCACGGCTGGCCGACTGGAATTTCCAGATCTCGGTTCGCTACCGCCTGCAGGATGACATGCCGGTGCTGCTGGAATACCAGAACATCACCGGCCGCACCATTCTTTACGCCCTCGGCGGCGCGCTGTTCACGCTGATCGGTCTGTATCTGAGGAAGCTGCGAAAATAGCGGCTGTTACGGTCGACCGCAAAACTCGGCCAATTTATGGCGTCGACCGCAACATCACGGGAATCAGGCCGCGCAGCGCATTGCCGAGAAAAAATCCGCCGGCGAGATCGGCCGGCCACAACACCGATTCACGCGCGCGACCGGTGGCCAGCAGCTGCGCCCGCAAGACGCCGGGCAAGGCGCCGCTGTTCAGCGGCGGCGTCAGCAATACACCATCGATTTCGACGAAAACGTTGCTGCGCGCCCCTTCCGCAACCTCGCCGCGCTCGTTGAGAAAAATCAGGTCGAAGACCGGGGAATCCGCCGGCAAGGCGTGCAGAGCCGCGTCATAAAGCGGACGGGCGGTCGTCTTGTGACGTCGCAACGGATCATTGGCATCGATACGCGCTTCGGCGAGCATGGCTTGCTGCAGCGCCGGCGGTGTCGCATCGAGCGCCGTCGACTGCACATCGATCGTACCGGCCTTGTCGAGCGTGACGCGAACCCGCCGGGTACCTTGGTACGGTTGCAGC
The DNA here is from genome assembly GCA_964527745.1 of uncultured Dechloromonas sp. Lineage (GTDB taxonomy): Bacteria > Pseudomonadota > Gammaproteobacteria > Burkholderiales > Rhodocyclaceae > Azonexus. Next base: position 6,180 of record CAZGPO010000093.1, on the reverse strand, counting down.
CCCAATTGCCCGAACAGCAGTTCCTCGTCGAGCGGAAAGCCGAAATATGCCGCAGACCGTCGCAAGCGTTCAAGATGCCCGGCCCACATCGGATACATGCCGCCATCGCGACGCAGGGTTTCGATCAATTTCAGCCCGGGATCGCAATCTCGCAAGAACTGGGCCTTTAGCAGACATTCCTGCCATTCGGCTACGGGCTGTGAATCGGCGACGATACCGCTGCCGATGCCCAGCCGGCCGCGATGGTCGGCTGCCAGTTCCAGCGTGCGAATCGCCACATTGAGCCGGAAATCGCCCCCCGGTGTGATCCAGCCGAAGGCGCCCGAGTACAGGCCGCGCGGCGCATCTTCCAGTTCGCCGAGAATCTGCGTGGCGCGGATCTTCGGCGCGCCAGTGATCGAACCACAGGGAAACAGCGCACGCAGGATTTCGGCCAATCCGACCCCTGGATTGCTTGCCGACACCTGCGAGACCATCTGCCAGACGGTCGGATAATCCTCGATGGCGAACAAGGATTCGACCTCGACGCTGCCTTTCACCGCAATGCGCCCGAGGTCGTTACGCAGCAGATCGACGATCATCAGGTTCTCGGCGCGATCCTTGGCCGAAGCCTGCAGGCGGGCTGCCGGTTCAGCGCGTGCCAGGGTGCCCTTCATCGGCCGCGTCACCAGTCGGTCGCCCGTCCTTTCCAGAAACAGTTCCGGCGAAAGCGAAACGATTCCGCCGTCGGCGGCATCCACGAACCCGCCATAGCGAACCGGCTGACGTTCACGCAACCGGGCATAGAGCGCGAGCGGTGTGCCAAACCATTCAAAGGCCAGCGGAAAAGTGAAATTGGCCTGGTAGCAATCGCCGGCAAAAATGTAGTCGCGAATGCGGTCGACCGCAGCAGCGTGCCGATGCTCGTCGACTGAAGACACGATGCCGCCGACACCTGCCGGCCGTTCCGCCCCGTGCGCCGCAAGCCATTTCGTCGCAGCATCGGCATCCATCTCAACGCGCTGCCGAAAGCGCCAGAAGCGGGCCAGCGGCCGTTCAGGGGAAGGCGACCAGCCGGCCGGTGCGGTCGCCGGTTCGAGCAAGTAGCCGAATTCGAAATCGAGCACCGCGACACTCCACAGGCCGCTGCTTTCGACAGCGGCCAGTACGGCATCGATCTCGGCAGCACCGCCAATCGTCAGGCAATCGACGAGACCCTCGAAACGCCATGCAGCAGGCGCTCCCTGCGGAGCCTGCCGATCTTCGAAAAATGCGTGGAAATCCAGGCTTATTTGCGCTTCAGGTAAAACTCGAAGACGCCATTCGCTTCCTGCTGACCGACCAGTTCGTTCGCGGTCTGCTTGGAGAAAGAGGCAAAATCCTTCACCGAACCGGGGTCGGTCGCCTGCACCCGGAGTACCTGACCGGATTCCATTTCAGACAGCGCTTTCTTGGTCCGCAGAATTGGCAGCGGGCAGTTCAGGCCCTTGGCATCGAGGTCGCGATCAAATTCCATGGTTTGTCACCCGATATGAGAGGTATGAATTCTAACGCTAAAAGCGCCGTTCCTTTTCCTTCTCCTTCATCTCCTCGTTCTGGCGCTTCTTCAATTCGCGTAGCCGACCGTCGATCACCGACATCTCGTAAAAGTTGGCATCGCCCGCCTGCTGAGCCAGTTGCAGCTGTTCGATCGCACCGGCAGTCTGCCCCTTGAGCAGGGTCATTTCAGCAAGCGCCAGATGCTGCTGCGAACGCCGCCCGAGACCGGCGTTGGCATCGGCGCGCATCTTGTAAAAACGCACATCCTGGGGATAACTCTGCAACTGCGCCGCAGCGAACTTGAGCGCCTCGTTGAAACGCTTGCCGGCGATCAGGGCATTGCCATAACCGTAGAGCACGGCAAGGTTGAGCGGGTAGCGGACCAGCGCATCGCGGTAGATGGCCAGGCCCTCGTCGAGCCCGCCGCGCGCGACCGTTGCCTCGGCCAACAAACGCTCGACCATTGCCGACGACACGTTGAGCTTGCGCACCGCCAGAAGTTCCTGTTCAGCGGCGGACCACTTGCCGCTACGCGCCAACGCCACGGCCAGGCCATAGCGTGCGCTGCCTTCCGACACATATTTCTTGTCGCGCAATAACGCCTCGAAATCCTTGGCGGCATCCGCCGGACGCCCCTGCAAGGCGCGAATCCTGGCCCGGACGAGCGTAAAATCCTGGCTGTCGGCAACCTGGCGATAGGGAACAGCCAATTGCCGGTTCTGCATGTCCGACATCCTTTCGACGCTCAGCGGGTGGGTCCGCAGATAGGCCGTCGCATTGTTTTCGTAGTAGCGGGAGGCGTTCTGCAAGCGCTCGAAAAACCCCGGCATTCCGGCGGTATCGAAGCCCGCCGAACGCAGCGTATCGAAGCCAAGACGGTCGGCCTCGCGCTCGAAATCGCGCGAATAGGCCAGTTGCGCCGAAATCGTTGCACCTTGCGTTGCAGAAAGGGCAGCCCCGGCCGCCTGCGGGTTCGAACGGGCCGCCAACAGCGCCAGTCCCATCGCAACCATCGAGGCCATCGACAATTTCTTGGACTGAAAGACCTGGCGCGCAATATGGCGTTGCGTAACGTGCGAAATCTCATGCCCGAGCACCCCGGCCAGTTCGGATTCGCTCTGCGCCGCGAGAATCAGGCCGGTATGAACGCCGATGAAGCCGCCCGGCATGGCAAAGGCATTGATGCTTGGATCGTTGAGCGCAAAGAAGTAAAAGCCAAGGCCGGGATCACTGCTCACCGCCACCAGGCGGGCGCCGAGCTGGTTGAGGTAGGTCTCGATGTCCGGATCGTCGAGATAGCTCGGCTCGCGCCAGCGGATTTCGTCCATGATCTGCTGGCCGATCTTCTTTTCGGCGGACAGCGACAACTCCTGGCTTGCGACATCGCCCAGTTCAGGCAAATCGTCGGCGCGCAATGGCTGCCCAACCAAGGTACAGGCCAGCAATCCGGCAAGAAAACGACGGCGAAAATACATGATGCTATGATAGCTTAGGCGTCAGCGCCGCTTTGCGTGCCGGCCGTAACCAAACGTAACAAATTATGAACGACCAGACCCTCACCCATTTCGACGCCACCGGCCAAGCCCATATGGTCGACGTCGGCGCCAAGGCCGAAACCGCGCTCATCGCCCGTGCCGCCTGCAGCAGTGTCATGAAGCCGGAAACCCTGGCACTGATCCAGTCGGGCTCAGCTAAAAAAGGGGATGTGCTCGGTATCGCCCGGATCGCCGCGATCCAGGCCGCAAAGCGGACCGGCGACCTGATCCCGCTCTGTCACCCGATCGCGCTGACCCGCGTCACTGCCGATTTCACCATCGATGTCGTGGCAAGCGTGGTCCACTGCCAAGTGAGCGCGGAATGTCATGGCCGGACGGGGGTCGAGATGGAGGCGCTGACCGCAGCATCGGTCGGCCTGTTGACAATTTACGACATGTGCAAGGCAGTCGACCGTGGCATGCGCATCGAGAACCTGCGCCTCCTTGAAAAAGCAGGCGGCAAGTCCGGGCACTGGCTCGCCCCCTGAGCGGAACGAACCCCGGCAGAACTGATGAAAAAAAGCCCGCCTGAATCAAGCGGGCTCTTCATATCCTGTTCGTCTGTTGCTCAGGCGGCCTGGATGTTCGAAGCCTGCTTGCCCTTGGGGCCTTGCACGACGTCGAAGGAAACCTTCTGACCTTCTTTGAGTGTCTTGAATCCGCTCATGTTAATAGCGGAAAAGTGTGCGAAGAGATCTTCGCTGCCATCATCCGGCGTGATAAAGCCAAAACCCTTGGAATCATTGAACCACTTGACGGTACCGAGTGCCATATTTGCAACTTTCATACAAAAAACGAAAAATTTCCGGGTCTCCCCGACTCCCTGTTTGAGATCAGCGACCCGGTGCCTGCGGCAATCCCGATGCAACGTGAATCCAAACACAAGCGCTTTCTACCCCCGTCGCGTAAGCCCGTCAACAACTTTTAATGACGCGCCGCAACATAAACCAAGGAAATATCAGCGGTTTACGGCCAATTTCACCGCCTGCGGGGTGTTGCACAATGGGTTGGACTGTATAGAATTCAGAGCATGGCCACAAAGTCTCAGGATGGGAGTCTTCTCGAAGCACAACGTGCCAAGACGATGCCTCCAAAGATGTACAAGGTGCTGTTGCTGAACGACGATTACACGCCGATGGAGTTCGTGATCGTCGTGCTTCAGCGTTTTTTTTCCATGAGCACTGAACAAGCAACGCAAATCATGCTCAAAGTGCACAACGAGGGCCGTGGCGTGTGCGGGGTTTTCCCGCGCGACATCGCGGCGACCAAGGTCGAACAGGTGGGTGCGTTTGCCCGCCAGTACCAGCACCCGCTAGCTTGCATCATGGAGGAAAATGAATGATCGCTCAGGAACTTGAAGTCAGCCTGCACATGGCTTTTGTCGAAGCGCGCCAGAAGCGCCACGAGTTCATCACCGTGGAGCATCTGCTGCTCGCGCTGATCGACAACCCGTCGGCGGCCGAGGCGCTGCGTTCCTGTGGCGGCAAGCCTGATGCGCTGCGCAAGGACCTAACCAACTTCATCAACGAGCACACGCCCGTCGTTTCCGGTGAGGATGACATCGACACCCAGCCGACGCTTGGTTTCCAGCGCGTCATCCAGCGCGCCATCCTGCACGTCCAATCCTCCGGCAAGAAGGAAGTCAACGGTGCCAACGTGCTGGTCGCCATCTACGGCGAAAAGGACTCGCACGCCGTTTACTTCCTGCAGAAGCAGGGGATCACCCGTCTCGACGTCGTGAATTTCATCTCGCACGGCATCAGCAAGGTGCCACAGCAGAAGACGCCGACCGAAGGCGAGATGGAAACCGAGGGCGAAAAAGAACAGGCCGGGCCGCTCGAACAGTACACGATCAACCTCAACGCGCTGGCACTGCAGGGCAAGATCGATCCGCTGATCGGCCGCGACCGCGAACTGGAGCGGGTCATCCAGACACTGTGCCGGCGGCGCAAGAACAACCCGCTGCTGGTCGGTGAAGCCGGTGTTGGCAAGACAGCGATCGCCGAAGGGCTGGCGCGGCGCATCGTCGAAAGCAGCGTTCCGGAGATTCTCGCCAAGGCCAACGTTTATTCGCTGGACATGGGCTCGCTGCTGGCCGGCACCAAATATCGTGGCGATTTCGAGCAGCGCCTCAAGGGCGTCATCAAACAACTGGGCAACAACCCCGACGCCATCCTCTTCATCGATGAAATCCATACGCTGATCGGCGCCGGTTCGGCCTCCGGCGGCACGCTGGATGCCTCGAATCTGTTAAAGCCAGCACTCTCGTCGGGCGGCCTGAAGTGCATCGGCGCCACCACCTACACCGAATTCCGCGGCATTTTCGAGAAGGACAGCGCGCTGTCGCGGCGTTTCCAGAAGATCGACGTTAACGAGCCGTCGGTTGCCGAAACCGTGGAAATCCTCAAGGGTCTGAAAGCCCGTTTCGAGGCGCACCACGGCATCAAATATTCTGCCACCGCCATTTCCTCTGCAGCTGAACTGGCGGCCCGCTACATCACCGACCGCCATTTGCCGGACAAGGCCATCGACGTCATCGACGAGGCTGGTGCAGCGCAGCGCATCCTGCCGAAATCGAAGCAGAAAAAAGTCATCAACAAGACCGACATCGAGGAAATCGTCGCCAAGATCGCGCGCATTCCGTCTCAACACGTCACGACCGACGACCGCGGCGCGTTGAAGAATCTCGACCGCGACCTGAAGGCCGTCGTCTTCGGCCAAGACAAGGCGATCGATGCGCTGGCCCGGGCGATCAAGATGTCGCGTTCCGGACTCGGCAATCCGGACAAGCCGATCGGCTCCTTCCTGTTCAGCGGCCCGACCGGCGTCGGCAAGACCGAAGTCGCGCGGCAACTGGCCTACGCGCTTGGCATCGAGCTGACGCGCTTCGACATGAGCGAATACATGGAACGCCATGCCGTTTCGCGGCTGATCGGCGCGCCGCCGGGCTATGTCGGTTTCGACCAGGGTGGCCTGCTGACCGAAGCAGTGACCAAGAAACCCTACTGCGTGCTGCTGCTCGACGAGATCGAGAAGGCGCATCCGGACATCTTCAACATCCTGCTGCAGGTCATGGACCACGGCACGCTGACCGACAACAACGGGCGCAAGGCCGATTTCCGCAACG
>CAZGPO010000092.1:4641-8257 GCA_964527745.1 uncultured Dechloromonas sp. | reverse complement strand
GGTTTCGATCGGATCGAGTTCGCCGGGCTGGGGTTTTTTGGCGGTCATGATGTCTCCTTGTGCAGATTCATTGTCAGTCGGCGTGGTCGGCCTTCTGCAGGCCGGCGATCACTTCGCCATTGATGCGGTAGGACTTGCCGCGGAAAAGCGCCACCGTTTTGCCGTTGCGCGTGCGCACGGTCACGTCGTAGACGCCGGTCCGGCCCGACAGCGACTGCTCGATGGCTTCCGCCTCGAGGATGTCGCCTTCCTTGGCCGGGGACAGGAAGTCGATATGGCAGGCCGAAGCGACGGTGTTCTTGTTGTAGCTGTTGCAGGCGTAGGCGCAGGCACTGTCGGCGAGCGTGAAGATCAGGCCGCCGTGGCAGATGTGGTGGCCGTTGACCATGTCCGGGCGCACCGTCATCAACAGCCGGGAATAGCCCGGGCGAATGGTCAGGATGCGCAGTCCGAGCAGTTGGCTGGCGTGGTCGCGCGGCCACATGGCGCGGGCGACTTCCTCGGCGACGACCTCGGGCGAGTCCTTCGCGATCACTTCATCATCCATGGATATTCCTTCCGGCAAAGACGGCACGCTGGAGCAGCGGCGAAACACGGTAGCGATCCTCGCCATAGCTGGCGCCGAGGTTGGCGAGCACGGTGCGGATGGTCGCGACGCCGACCTGGTCGGCCCAGGCCAGCGGCCCGCGCGGGTAATTGACGCCGAGGCACATGGCCGAGTCGGCAGCGCCAGCCGAGCAGACGCCCTGGTTGACCGCATCGGCCGCTTCGTTGGCGAGCATGGCGACGGTGCGCATGACGGCCAGGCCAGGCACATCGAGAAAACGCGAAACGGCAAAGCCGGCGGCCTGCAGCAGGCCAATGGCCGAGGCGATGGCGAGCGGATCGCACTGTTCGGCGGCGGCGACGGCGAGCCGGGTGGCCTTGTCGTAATCGAGCGCCAGGTCGATCAGCACCGTGTTGGCAACGCCCGACTCGCTGGCACGTTGCGTGGCGCTGCGGCCGTCGGTCACGAACAGCGCAGCGCGGCCAATTTCGGCAATCATGCCGTCGTGATCGGGGGCGCGGCTGAAGGACTGGCCGCTACGCTCCAGGCGCCCGGCCAGTGATTTCGCTGCGGTCGACCGTCCAAAAACGGTGATTTTTCCGGTCGGGGCTTGGGTGGCCTCGGTCTGTGCTGCGGGCCGTACGGCGCCCTCGCGGTAGTCGTAGAAGCCGCGCCCGGACTTCTTGCCGTAGAAGCCGGCATCGACCAGTTCCTGCTGGATCAGCGAGGGCAGGAAGCGCTGGTCGTTGTAGAAGGCCCGCCAGACCGAATTGGTCACGGCGAAATTGACGTCGTGGCCGATCATGTCCATCAGCTCGAACGGCCCCATGCGAAAGCCGCCGGCTTCGCGCATCACGGCGTCGATGGTGGCGTAGTCGGCGGCGCCTTCCTGCGCCAGGCGCAGGGCTTCGGCGTAGTAGGGGCGGGCGACGCGATTGACGATGAAGCCCGGCGTCGATTTGGCATGAACCGGCGTCTTGCCCCAGGCGGCGGCGGTGGCAAACAGGGTGTCAGCTACGGCGCGATCGGTAGCCAGTCCGGAGACGATTTCAACGAGCGCCATCAGCGGGGCCGGGTTGAAGAAATGCAGGCCGGCCAGGCGCTCCGGATGTTTCAGTGCGGCGCCAATGGCGGTCACCGAAATGGATGAGGTATTTGTGCCAAAAATGCAGTCGACCGCAACGATGCTTTCGAGGTCGGCGTAGAGCTTCTGCTTGGCCTCGAGGTTTTCGACAATGGCTTCGACGACCAGCGCGGCGTCGGCCAGGTCGGCCGCCTGGCCGACCGCAATCAGGCGAGTCCCGGCGGCCGTTGCGGCTTCCGCGGTCAACTTGCCTTTTTCAGCCATTTTTGCGAACTGGGCGCGGATGCCGTCGATCGCCCGTTCGGCGGCGCCCGGACGGTTGTCGAGCAGCTTGACCGGGTGGCCGGCCGCTGCCGCAATCTGGGCGATGCCGGCGCCCATGGCCCCGGTGCCGACGACGGCGATTATCGCTTCCTTGGGAAGGACGCTCATCTCAGTCCCCCGTGAACTTCGGCGCGCGTTTTTCGGAGAAGGCGGCGACACCCTCGGCGTAGTCGGGTGACCAGCCGAGTTCGCGCATGAAGCCGCCTTCGAACGAAAGTTGCTGCTCCAGCGTGTGGCCAGGCGCGGCGTGCATCGCCTGGCGGGTGCGCACCAGGGCCTTGGTCGGCGCCGTGGAAAGTTGCGTCGCGATGCGGTCGACCGTGGCGGTGAAATCCGCGTCATCAACGCATTCCCAGATCAGGCCCCAGGCGGCAGCTTTCTCGGCCGGCAGTTTCTCGGCGAGCAGGGCGAGGCCCATGGCGCGGGCCATGCCGACGCGCTGCGGCAGGAACCAGGTACCGCCGGTATCGGGGATCAGGCCGATCTTGGAGAAGGCCTGCAGGAAGGACGCGGACTTGCTGGCGATGACCAGGTCGCAAGCCAGCGCCACCGAGCAGCCGGCGCCGGCGGCGATGCCGTTGACGGCGGCGATGGTCGGCACGCGCAGGTTTTGCAGGCGCAGCGCCAGCGGCTTGTAGTTGCGCTCGACCGTGTTGCCGATGTCCGGCATCTTGCCGGCCTGGATCTGCATGGCGCGGTCGCCGAGGTCCTGGCCGGCGCAGAAACCGCGACCGGCGCCGCTCAGCACCAGCACGCGAATGCTCTTGTCTTCCTGGATGGCGTCGAGTGCCACGCGCAGTTCGGCGTGCATGGCGTCGGTGAAGCTGTTGAGCTTGTCCGGGCGGTTGAGCGTGATGCGCGCTATGCCGTCGGCGACTTCAAAAATGATGTTCTCGAAATTCACGGACGGTTCCTCAGATGTGGTAGCGGCGCTGGACGACCCGGAAGCGGTTGGCAACGAAGGCCGAGTCCGAGTAGGAGGCGTTGGCCGCCGGGTTGCCGCCGGTGCCGTGGTAGTCGGAGTAGGCGGCCGACTGGTTCACGAAGACGCCGCCGGTCAGGTTGATCGACAGCGCGACCTTGGAGCGCCAGGTGGCTTCGGTCATCGCCTCGATCACTTCCGGGCGGGTCGAATAGATGCCCGCGGTCAGTGCGCCGTGGGTAGCGATGATGCGTTCGGACAGCGCGATGGCGGCAGTGGTGTCGGCGACCTTGACGATGAAGCTGATGGGGCCGAAGCGTTCTTCCATGTACTTGGCTTCGTCGCCGGCATCGCAGGTGAGCAGCACCGGGGTGCGTACTTCAGCCTGTGGAAAGTCGGGGTTGTCGAGCTTGGTCGGCGCCAGGACGACCGTGCCGAATTTGCCCGATCCGGCTTCCTCGATGCGCTTGAGCGTATCGGCGGACTGGATGGCGCCGAGCACGGCATGGGCGACTTCCGGCTTGGCCAGGAAGCCGGTGATGGCGCCGGCCAGGTCGGCACAGAACTCGTCGTAGGACTTGTGGCCACTTTCGGTGTCGATGCCGGCGGCCGGCACGAGAATGGCCTGCGAGGTGGTGCACATCTGGCCCGAGTACAGCGACAGCGTGAAGGCCAGGTTGCCGAGCATGCGCTTGTAGCTGTCGGTCGAGTCGATGACGATGTTGTTCACGCCGGCCAG
>CAZGPO010000092.1:2396-4541 GCA_964527745.1 uncultured Dechloromonas sp. | reverse complement strand
GGCTTGACGATGACCGCGTTGCCGGTCGCCAGGGCGGCAAAAAGGCCGGGGTAGGTGTTCCAGGTCGGGAAGGTGCCGCAGCCGACGACGACACCGATGCCGCGACCGACCACTTCGAAGTGCTTTTTCATGACCAGCGGCGGGTTCTTGCCCTGCGGTTTTTCCCAGAGCGCTTCGTGCGGTACGAAACGCTGCTCGCGATACGCATAGGCTACGGCTTCGAGGCCGCGGTCCTGGGCGTGCGGGGCGCCGGCCTGGAAGGCCATCATCCAGCCCTGGCCAGTGGTCATCATCACGGCGTGGGCGAGTTCGAAGCTCTGCTTGTTCAGGCGGTCGAGGATCTCGAGGCAGATGCCGGTGCGCCCGTCGGCGCCGATCTTCTGCCAATCGAACATGGCCGACTGGCCGGCGTCGATCAGTGCATCGATGTCGCACACCGGGTAGCTGACACTCAGGTCGATGCCGTAGGGCGACTGCTCGCCGCCATGCCAGCCGGTCAGGCCCGGCTGGTCCAGCGCGAACTGCTTGCCGAGGTGGGCTGCGAAGGCATTCTTGCCGTCATCGGCAGCGGTTTCGCCATAGGCCTTGGGGCTCGGCATCTCGTTGTAGGCGGACCAGTAGCCGCGGGTGGCGATGGCGTTCAGGGCGCCGTCGAGCGTGGCGCGGTGCTTTTCGAGCAGGGGGTGGGACATGTTTTCCTCCGGAGGATGCTTGCTGGAAGTGACCCGGGTGGGTCGTGCCTTATTGTTGCGCTACCGATAATTTCATCATTGGTTACTAGAATGTATCATTTTGCACCGCTTGTCTACAAAATTTTGAATAACGTAACTAATTTCACAAATATTAAATAAAACAATAAAAACAACGATTGTTTACGTGATTTCCATGGCGGTGAAAGGGTCTATCGGTTTATTTGCCCTCGATCAGCATGTTCTAATAATTTAAAGTGATACAAAATAGTTGACAAAACGTTAATCAAAGTAACATGATTGATCCATGGCAGCCCATATCGGGTTGCCCAACCACCTGACGATCTGAACAAGGAGTGAGACATGGCCAGCAACAAGGAACGCTTTGCCGACAAGATGGAGTTTCCGCCGGCGACCCCGCAACCGAACATCTACCCGCTATCCTGGAACAGAAAGACCAAGAAGTTGCAGGAAGTGTGGGAAGCCGCGCTGCGCGAGAACTGGGACCCGGAAAAACTGCCCTGGGATACGCTCGATGTCGATAGCTACACTTGGGAAGAGCGCGAATCCATCGCCTACTGGTGGAGCCTGCTGTCGGTGTTCGACGCCTCAGCACCCCCGGTCTTCGCCGAAGCGCTGATCAAGACCTACGAAGTGCACGAGGAAGATCCGGTGCGCAAGTGCTTCTTCTCGGTGACCCGCGACGAGCAGAACCACGAGATCATGTGCGGCCTGGCGATCACCAGGATGCTCGGTCATCCCGATCCGCTGACCTACCAGCCCAAGACCGAGCTCGGCAAGCGCCTGCAGAAGAACGTGCAGTGGCTGTACTTCAACGGCGGCCGTTACTGGACCGGCTACAAGCAGGCGGTGCCGAAGTACGACCTGGCGGTCCTGTTCAGTTCCTTCCTGATGGGCGAAATTGCCGCCGCGACGATCTTCAAGCAGATGTACGACAACTCCCGCGAGGCCGTCTTCAAGGAAGGCTTCAAGAACATCGGCCGCGACGAAGGCCGTCACATGGCGATCTGCATGGCGGTGATGGAGCGCGACTATCCGGGTCTCGACGAGTCCACCAAGGCCGTCGTCACCAAGCAGATCCGCGCCGGTTACCTGTTCCTGTCCGCCGTGCTGTTCGAGCCGCCGATGGAATTCTGGGACCTGCCGTCCGACTTCATCGCCAACCAGCGCGAAGCCGAGGAAGTGGCGCGCGGCGCCGGTTTTGGCATTCCGACCTACGAGGCCAAGCTGGAAAACTGGAAGAAAGCGATGATCAACCTGAAGGGCGTACTCGATCGCTACAACATTCCGTTCCCGGCGATTCCGGAAGTCGGCATCACCGGCCAGGAGGTGTCCGAAATCGACATGGAAGACATCATCCCGGTGTTCTGACGCGGTCGACCGCCAGAAACACTTAAAAACGGCCGGCGCCCCGCGAGGGGTTCCGGCCTTGCCG
>CAZGPO010000092.1:0-2296 GCA_964527745.1 uncultured Dechloromonas sp. | reverse complement strand
CAATGGCTCGTATCGTGATGCAGCCCTCGGGCAAGACCGTCGATTGCGCCTACGGCGACACCGTCCTCATGGCCCTCGAAAAGGCCGGCTATGCGCTGCCCAACAACTGCCGGGCCGGCGCTTGCGGCGAATGCAAGGTCAAGGTCACGCAAGGCCAGTTCGACCAGGGCATGGTGCTCGACATGGCGCTGTCACAGGAGGAGCGCAAGCAGGGCTACGGCCTGATGTGCATGGCCAAGCCGATTTCCGAGGAGTTGACCATCGAGTGGGGCACGCTCGACGCCAAGCCCAAGCTTTTCCCGCCACGCGAGGATGCGCTGTTCGTCGTCACCGACAAGCGCGAGATCGCCGCCCGCGTCGTCGAGCTGCGCCTGCGTCCGGTCGGTCAGCCGATCCGTTACTGGCCGGGTCAATACGTAACCCTTGGCAATCCGCGCGCCGACATTCCGGCGCGCGCCTATTCGATTTCCAACGCCCCGCGCCCGGATGGCGAACTGGTCCTGCAGATCGCCCGCGCGGAAGGCGGCCTGACCAGCCACTGGGTTCACGACACGCTGCAGGCCGGCGAGAACGTCAAGATTTCCGGTGCCTATGGTACTTTCATCGGCGACCCGTCGGTCGACACGCCGGTCCTCTCCCTGGCCGCCGGCACCGGCCTGGCGCCCGTGCTGGCGCTGGCCGAAGCCGCACTGCGTCGTGGTTTCAAGAAGCCGGTCACGCTGGTCTTCTCGGCGCGCACCCTTGCCGATGTCTATAGCCAGGGCATGATGGCCTGGTGGCGGACCAAGCACCGCAACTTCGACTACAAGATCACGTTGACCCGCGAGCCGGCCTACGGTCATCTGACCGGCCGCATCGATGTCGCGCTGCCAACGCTGTTCAAGGATTTGTCGAAACACACCATCTTCGCCGCCGGCAGCCCGGAGTTCGTCGAGACTTGCGTCGCCACGGTCAGGAAGCTGGGGGCCAAGGACGAACTGATCCACACCGAAGGGTTCTTCGCCCAGCAGCAGCCCGTCGTCGCTGCCGCCGACCACCTGCTGCCGGCCTGATGCCTGACGCCACCCTGTTCAGGCGGGGGCGGAGCCGCTAACATGCGCGGGATTCCCCTTCCGCCGCCGCAGGCATTGTCCGTGATCCAGCCCATCCAAAGTCGTCTCGAGGATTTCCGCCAGCAGAAGCGCGTTCAGGCCGGCTCACTGATCATCTCCGTGTTCGGCGACGCCATCCTGCCGCGTGGCGGGCGCATCTGGCTCGGCAGCCTGATCCGCCTCCTCGAACCGCTCCAGCTCAACGAGCGTCTGATTCGCACCTCCGTCTTCAGGCTGGCCAAGGAGCAATGGCTGCGTACCGAAACCGTTGGCCGCCGTGCCGACTATGTGCTTACCAATTCCGGCAGGCGGCGTTTCGATGAAGCCTCGCGCCATATCTACGCGCCCCATGCGCCGCTGTGGGACCGCCGCTGGCGCCTTATTCTTGTCGTCGGCGATTTCGATCCGCGCGAGCGCGAACGTCTGCGCCGCGCCCGCTTCTGGCAGGGGTTCGGCCTCCACGGCGCCCACTGGCTCGTGCATCCATCGGCCGACCTCACCGCCGCCTTCGACGCCCTTGTCGCCGAAGGGCTGGCCGACCAGCTCGACCGCCTGATGCCGCTGCTCGCTGCCGATTCGCGCTCCGGTCTGACCGCCAGCGACGCCGACCTGGTCCGCCGTGCCTGGAACCTCGACGAACTCGCGGCCGCCTATGCAGCCTTTGTCGCCACGTATCTGCCCATCCTGGCTGAACTGCGCCGCGACCGTTCAGCCGAGGTAGATGCAGAAGACGCCTTTCTCGTGCGCACCCTGCTCATTCACGACTACCGGCGCCTGCTGCTGCGTGACCCCGAACTGCCCGACGTTCTGCTGCCCGTCGAGTGGCCCGGCCAGAAAGCGCGCTTGTTATGCAAGGATCTTTACCGCCGCCTGGCGCCTGCCTCCGAGCGCCACCTAGACAAAGTCCTGACCCTCGCTGACGGCAGCAATCCGCCCGCCGATCCGGCTTTCGCCGATCGTTTTCCGCAGGACGATCCGCTGGCGGCGATGTCGCTGTAGGGGTGGCGCGGAATATTGATGGATTTCAGCGTTGACCGCGGCAAAAGCATTTGTATGGATATGCCGATTTGGCTGCTCTGTGGTTTAGCCGCAGTCGGCCAGTAGCGGTCATAGCATCACAGAAGAATTGGATGCCGCGAATAGCGGGTAACTTTCAAGAAACATAAATTACGCAGTTGATTTTCATGAATAAATTATGCGGTGAT
>CAZGPO010000091.1:0-8421 GCA_964527745.1 uncultured Dechloromonas sp. | reverse complement strand
ATTCATCCGTTAATTTTAGCGTCTTGCAGGAAGCGGTGTGTCTCACCAACCTTGGGCACGACCCAACCGGATGTCACTGATTGCGTTCCGCCGGGTGCTTGGGCCAGAGGCCCCGTTGCCTTCGGGGCACGGTGGACAGCGAAAAGCCGGTTGATTTCAGAACGCCTCGCGTAAACCGCCAAAAGCCCCGGCGAAGGCCGGGGCTGTTTGGGGTGGAAATGCAAGGGCGGCGCTCAGAACTTGAAATTGACGCCGGCGTAGAGCGAACGACCCATGCCGGGAACGGCGATGCCCCAGGGAATGCCATTGAGCGACATGGTCGTCCCCTGACCGGTGTAGGCGCCGCCGAGCGGCATGTAATAGAACTTGTCGAAGAGATTCTCGATGCCGAAATCGATGCGTGCCTGCTTCCAGGAATAACTGGCGCGCAGGTTGGTCAGGCCGTAGCCGGCAGTTTCGATTTCGTTGCGCACCGCGGAAACATCATCTTTTCCCTGCACCAGGACCAGTTCGACGGCGTTATCCCAGCCGCCAAGCTGCTGCGTCAACGCCAGCTTGCCGTTGAGCGGCATGATGTTGTAAAGGCCGTCATTGGTATCGCGGTTCTCGCCGTGGGTGTAATTCAGCAGTCCGGTGAACCCGAAGTCGCCGATACCGGTCTTGGCCAGCGGCATGCGCCCCGAAAGGTCGAGGCCGTAGAGTTCCGCCTCATGGTTCGCGTACTGCAGCACGACGAACTTGTTGGTTACAGTCTGGTTGGCCGGGGTACAAGAGGCGCCAGTCGTGCAGCGAATGGCATCGATATAGTCGTTGACCCGTGTGAAATAGGGCGTCGCCTTGATCTCCCAACTGCGGTCGGCGGCATGCCAGTCGAAGGTGGCAGCGACGGTATACGCCGTTTCCGGCTTCAGATCGATGTTGCCGATGTAACCGTTGCCGTCGCCGACCATGTTGTTCATGGCCGCCGCCATCGACCAGGTGGACCAGGTGTAACGCTGGTAGAGATTCGGTGAACGCACCTTGCGCGCCAAGCCGAACTCGATGTCGCCGTTGACGTTCGGTGTGTAACGGGCGAGCGCGGTCAAATCCCAGTTGTTGTCGGTGCGTTCACGATCCGCCGCGTTGAAGGCGGCGGCATCGACAAACTGATTGCCCATGGCATTGGGCGCCGTGCTGTAGCCTCGTACGTCGCCGGCATCCGTTTTCACCCGTTCATAGCGCGCCCCGAGCACAGTTTTCCAGTCCTGGCTGAGCCGCGATTCCCACTCACCGAACAACCCGGCACGATCGCGCTTGCCGTCGTTGATATTTTCGAAGGTTCCCGGCCACATGCCGCCACCGGATGGCGGCCACCAGTCGTCAAGTTTATAGCTCTGGTAAATGCCGCCGACGCGCAGCAGATCCTTCTCGCCGAGATCGATATCCGCCTTGGCCGTAAAACCGGTGTTCGTGCTCTTGGAATACATCGGCATGCCGGCGGCGCAGTTCGGGCCAATCGGCGAGCAGGGGCTGCCGTTCGGCGCCATCGGGCCGCCTGATGCCGACCCGTACCAGTAGCGCTTGTCGGGGCCGAAATCCATGAAATGATCGACCTTCTCGTAATAGGCACGCGCCTCGAACAAGCCCCAGCCGTACTGGCCGAGGTAACGCAGGTTGAATGTCTTCTGATCGTTATCCAGCATATCCATCCGCTGGTTCGGATAGAGCTGTTCAGGGACGTTCTGGAAGCCAAGGCTGCCCTCGACGAGATGGTCGCCTCCCTTGAGCGCAAAGCCCAGCTTCTGGTTGATGGTCTTGTAGGCAGTAGACCCGACCTCGTCGAGCGGCAGCGTGTGGCCGAGCCGACCGGTGGCCGTCGTCGTCTTGAAGTCGCCGGCTGCCTTGTAATTGTCGGACTGCGCATAGGCGCCGGTGTAGTTGAAGCTGAGGCTTTCGTTCGCGATCGTTGCCGAGACATTGCCGCCGAATGCATCGCCATTGCTGCGGTAGAAAGCACCGATCTCGCCGGTGGCGAGCGTTTCCTGGCCGGGTGCGGCGAATTTTGGTGCATAAGACTGGGCAATGATCGTCCCGCCAATGCTGTCACCACCCAGGCTGACCGGCGCAATGCCGGAATAAACCCTGAGGCTGCCGACATTGGTCGGATCGATGTAGGACAGCGGCGGATTCATGTGGTTGGGACAGGAAGCGATCAGGTCCATACCGTCGACCGTCACGCGTAGCCGGTCATCGGCCAAACCATGAATCGATGGCAGGCTGGAAACGCCGCCGGCACCATAAAGACTGACTCCCGGCACGTCGCGCAGCAGGCTCGCGGTATCGCTGGTGGCGGCACGCAGCGGTGCAAGCTGGTTGCTGTCAAGAGTGCCCAAGCTGGCTGGCGATCGTAGCTGGTTGGCACTGACGACGACCTCGGTCAGGACTGGCGTGGTCTCGGCGATGGCCGTCTGCCAGATGGCGGTTGAAGAAAAGGCGACAGCCATTGCGGCTGTCAGCGGACGAATGCGATACCCCATGAAACTCTCCCGTTGCTGTTTGATTTATTAGAGGGCGCTGATTTTTGCCGAAGCGACCGGGCGTGGGAATGCGGCAAATTGCCACAT
Organism: uncultured Dechloromonas sp.; assembly: GCA_964527745.1. GTDB lineage: Bacteria > Pseudomonadota > Gammaproteobacteria > Burkholderiales > Rhodocyclaceae > Azonexus. Next base: position 5,818 of record CAZGPO010000091.1, on the reverse strand, counting down.
AACAAATTGCCTAGTCCGAATGAAGGTGGCTGCCGGACAAGCGGCTGCGACAATTTGCCGCAATCGCAACCGGCATTTTTTTCCTAGAATCCGAGTTCGGGATAATCCGGATCGACAAGTCGGGTTCAGACAAAAAAGGGGAGACGACATGAACAGCAATTCGCAGGTTCACCAAGAAGAAGGCGATGAGTTCCCGGCTTTGCTCGTCGGCACCGGCCTCGCCTTGGCATCGCTGATACTCGTGCCGGCACTGGCGCAGCGCGTCGGACTCGGCGCCAGCGTGACGATCGCCCTGCGCGGCTTGTTGATGCGTGCCGCCAACCGCGCCTGAATAATTTATTAGCTTTTCCTTGATTTGCTTCAAGCCGGTAACAGTCGTTACCGTGCGAAAATCGCGATCGTCCTCAATGCAATGTTCGCGTACTTCTAGCCCATGTATCGCCTGTCCGCAAAGCTGGTTTTTCTTCTGATCTCCTCCATCCTGCTCACCGCCTGCTCGCCGGCACCGCAAAGCGGCAGGCCCGCCGGGGCCGATTTCGTGCTGCAAGGCCCGAACGGTACGGTCGACAGCAAAAATTACCGCGGCAAGCTGATGCTCGTCTTCTTCGGCTACGTCAATTGCCCCGACGTCTGCCCGACCTCGCTGGCGGCGATGAACGAAGTACTGAACGGCATGACCCCGGAAGAACGTGCAAATATCCAGCCGATCCTGATATCCGTCGATCCGGCACGCGACACCCCGGAAAGCCTGAAGAACTACACGGCCTATTTCCACCCCAGCCTGGTCGGCGTGACCGGCACGCCGGAGCAGATTGCGACACTGGCCAAGGCCTTCGGTGCCGGTTACATCAAGCAACCGGACCGTTCCGACGGCAGTTATGCGGTCGACCACAGCGCCAGTACCTACATTGTGGGAAAAAACGGCAAGCTGCTCGCCATCTTGCCCTACGGCGCACCGGCAGATGAACTGCGCGCAGCTATCCGCGAAGCCTTGTGAGACATCACCCGCGCCCCTCGAACCTGGCCGCGTGGGTCGTCGGTACGCTGTTCTTACTGTTCGTCGCCAGCTTCATCGACGCCGGACGCCTTGCCGACAAGCGCGCCGATGAGCAAACCGTACGCAGCGCGCTGGCCGAAAAACTGCAGTTGACCGATCTCGCCTTGTTTACCGAAGCCCGCTACACCCGTCACCCGTCGCAGGCTGACCTGCACGCCGCTTTCCAGGATCATCCGCTGAGTCTGGAGCACTTCCCTTCTGGCAGCCTGATGCCGCCCCCGGCTCACCTGAGAAACCATGCGCCTCTGGATCGCGAAACAACGTTACCTGATTGACTTCACGCTGGCTTCGCTGGCGCGACGCAAAACCAAGAACATCGGCCTGGTGCTGGTGTTCTCGCTGCTCGTCTTCGCGCTGGCTTCGGTCACCCTGCTGACCTCGGCGCTGCGCCAGGAAGCGTCGCGAGTGCTCGTGCATTCGCCGGAAGTGCTGCTGCAGCGCATGGTGGCCGGCCGCCACGACCTGATTCCACCCGGCTACATCGAGCGCATCGGCCGCATCCGGGGCGTGCAGCAGGTCGAAGGCCGGCTCTGGGGCTATTACTACGACGCGGTGGTCAAGGCCAACTACACCTTCGAAGTGGTCCGCGACAACCCGCCGCCGGCCGGACGCATCGTCGTCGGTGCAGGACTGGCACGCTTTCGCGGTGTCCAGCCGGGCAACGTACTGTCCTTCCGCTCCTATTCCGGCAAGTTGTTCACCTTCACGGTCGACGCCGTTTTGCCCCCCGAATCCGAGCTGGTCAGCGCCGACCTCGTGCTGCTCAACGAGGCCGATTTCCGTACTTTCTTCGACTACCCGGCCGGTCACTTCACCGACATCGCGCTGAGCGTCGCCAATCCGCAGGAGGTACGCACCGTCGCGACCAAACTGGCCGCCACGCTGCCAGATTCGCGGCCGATCCTGCGCGACGAAGTGCTGCGTACCTACCAGTCGATTTTCGACTGGCGCGAGGGCATCGCGCTGGCCCTGCTCGCCGCAGCCATCCTGGCTTTCGCCATCCTCGCCTGGGACAAGGCCTCCGGACTGTCGGCCGAGGAAAAGCGGGAAATCGGCATTCTCAAGGCAATCGGCTGGGAGACCGGCGACGTGATCCGGATGAAGCTGTGGGAAAGCCTGCTGATCTCGCTCGGTTCCTTTTTGATCGGCTACCTGGCCGCCTACGTTCATGTCTTTTATTTTTCGGCCGGCCTCTTCGCGCCGGTGCTCAAAGGCTGGGCGGTGCTCTACCCGAGCTTCACGCTGCGTCCGGCGATCGATGGCCTGCAGATCGCGACACTGCTGTTCTTCACGGTGTTTCCCTACGCCGTCGCCGTCCTGGTGCCGATCTGGCGGGCGGCGATCACCGACCCCGATGCCGTGATGCGAGGCTGAGATGATAGAACTCGACGACATCCACAAAGCCTTCAACCAGGGACAGCCCAACGAATACTGGGCGCTCAACGGCATCCACCTGAAGGTGGAGGCGCATCAGGTGACCGCGCTGTCCGGCCCCAGCGGCTCGGGCAAGACGACATTGCTGACCCTGCTCGGCTGCCTGTCACGCCCGACGCGCGGCCGCGTGCGCCTGCGCGGCGAGGACGTTTCCGGCCTGCCGGAACGCTTTCTCACCGAGATCCGGCGCCGCACCTTCGGTTTCATCTTCCAGCAATTCAACCTGGTGCGCGGCCTGTCGGCGCTCGACAACGTGATGCTGCCGGCCTATCCGCTCGGGCTTCCCTACGGTCAACTGCGCGAAAAGGCCGAAAATCAGCTCGCCGGGCTCGATCTCGGCCACCGCCGCGACGCCCGCGTCGAATGGCTCTCCGGCGGTGAACAGCAGCGGGTGGCGATTGCCCGGGCGCTGATCAACGATCCCGAAATCATCGTCGCCGACGAGCCGACCGCCAACCTCGATACCGCTTTGTCGCGCCAGTTTCTCGACATCCTGAGCCGCCTGATCGACGAGGGGCGCACCGTCATCCTGACCAGCCACGACCCGCTGGTCGTCGATTCGAGCGTAGTCAACCGGGTCGTCCGCCTGCGTGACGGGCACCTGGTCGTCGACGCCGGCTGAACATGCTGTTCCAGCCCGCCATCATCGCCCTGCTGCTGGCCGGCGCCGTCAGCCTGCTGGTTCTCGTGGCGGCTGCACCGTTCGCGCTGCAGGTGATCCGGCGCTGGAACATGGCGAGCGGTAGCGAATTGCAACTGGCGCTGGAACGGCGCACCTACCTGTTTTCAACGCTGACCGCCTTCGTCTTCGTCACCCAGCTGCTGGCGCTGCTGCTCACCGTGTTCAACGCCGACAAGATGGCTGTCATGTTCGTCGGCGCCATGTGCGCGGTCGGTACGCTCAACGCCAACGCCTGGGGCTTTCCGATGCTCTATGCCCAGATCGCCGTGTTTTTCCTGGCCGCCACCTGGCTGACCCTCAATTACGTCGACAACCTGGCGCCCGATTACCCGCTGGTCCGCGTCAAGTACGCGCTATTGCTTCTGCTGCTGCCGGCGCTGGCCGCCGCCTTCGCGCTGCAGCTCAAGTATTTCCTGAACCTGCGCGCCGATGTCATCACCTCCTGCTGCGGCAGCCTGTTTTCCGAACAGGGGCCGACGCTGGCCAGCGAGGCGTCGAGCATGGAGGCAAAACCGGCAATCCTGCTCTTTTACAGCACATTGGGCGCGGCCGTCTTCGCCAATGGCCTGCACGCCGGATTGCGCCGGCGCTGGAGCGGCGCCCTCGCCGCGCTGACCAGCGCCGGCGCCTTTATCGCCGCGATCGTCGGCATCCTCTCCTTCGTTTCGCTCTACGTCTACGAGCATCCGCACCACCATTGCCCGTTCTGTCTGCTCAAGCCGGAATACGGCTACCAGGGCTATCTGCTTTATGTGCCACTTTTCGTGTCGACCGCAGCGGGCCTCGGGGCCGGCAGCCTGCAGCCATTCGCCCGGGTCGGCAGCCTGCAGCGCCTGATTCCGCAGGCAAGCAGCCGGCTCGCTGCCGTCGCGGCGCTCGGCTTCGCGCTGTTCGCGGCGGTGGCGACCGGCATGGTGCTCAAATCCAACCTGATCCTGCTAACCTGAAAAGCCCATGTCCGCGCTCGCATCCAATTTTTCGTTCCCCACAATCCTGCGCCACTGGCTGCTGCCGATCATCACCAGTTTCGTTCTGAGCGCCTGCAACAGCGGCGCGCCCTCGGTGCAGCTCAACACCGGCCAGCCGGCACCGACTTTCCAGACCTTTGCGCTCGACGGAACGCCGGCTCATTTTCCCGCCGCTTTCGTCGGCAAGCCGCTGGTCATCCGCTTCTGGGCCGACTGGTGCCAGTATTGCGAAGGCGAGATGAAGGCGATCGAGAACGTCTACCAGCGCCACCGTGACAAGGGACTGCAGGTGCTGGCGATCAATGCCGGCCAGGACAAGCCGGCGGTGGCCGCCTTCATCAAGAAAATCGGCGTCACCTACCCGGCACTGCTCGATGAAAAATCGAAAATTGCCCGTGCCTATGGCGTCGTCGGCCTGCCGACCACCTATTTCGTCGATGGTCAAGGCATCGTCCGCGGCAAGGTCGTCGGCGAAGCCGACGAGGCAACTTTCGAGCGCCAGGTGGTGGAATTGCTCAAATGAGTAACAATGGCAGCTGCGATCTGTGCGGATTGCCCGTCGGCATGCAGGAATTCAGCCTGACGACGGCCGAACGGACATTCCGCTTTTGCTGCGAGGGCTGCAAGGGGATCTACCAGATGCTGAACGATATCGACGATACCCCGAACCCGCCCGCCAACAATCTTTCCCAAGGAGAAGCCAAATGATGCAACCAATGATGAATGAAGCGGCCCGCCAGGCCCCGCATGTCATGAGCGAAATGATGCGCCCGGTAGTCATGGGTGCCGGAGGCTATGCCGCGGCCCGCATGATCACCACCAATCCGGCGCTGGCCCTGCTGCGCAGCCCCTTGCTGGTGCTCGCCGCCGGCGTCACCGCCGGTTATCTGGCCCACAAGTACCGCCGCGAGATCATTCAGGCAATAACCAAAGCGACCGATCTCGGCAAGGATTTTGCCCTGCAGCAGAAGGAGTCGCTCGGCGATCTGGTCGCCGAGGCGCAGGAAGGCAACGAAGCGGCGGCCAAGGCCGGCGTCACTGAAACCCCCGGTACCACGCCGCCCAGCGCTTAAGTTCAATTATCCCGGCCAGCGCCAGGAGTCCCATCCATGACTGCGTCAGCAAATTCCCTCTCCCGCCAGATTTTCGTCCTGCACAAGAGCACAGGCCATGTCCGTTTCGCACTGCCAGCGGCGCTCGCCAACCCGGGATCGGCGGCCGTCATCGAGGCCGCGCTGCTGCGCATTCCCGGCGTGCGGCTGGTTCAGTTCGATCCCGGAAGCGCCAAGCTGGGCATTCATTACGATCCGATCGCCTGCAGCCTGCGCCAGCTGGCCCTGATTCTCAATGGCAGCCTGGAAGCCGCCGCTGCGGCACAACCAGCGGCGGCCAGCGCCCGAACAGCAGCCATCGGCGACGAATTCGGCCGCCAGCTGGCCCAGGGATTGAAAAAGGCCGAAGCGCTGGCTCGCCAATTTCTGCACACCGTCCAGTCCCAGCTGGCACCAAAAGCTGCACCTGAATCTGCGCCAAAGGCAGCAACGGGCAAGCTGACGCCGCTGCGCCGTGCCTTCAACCCCGCGCTGCTCAACGAAAAGACGGTGGTTAACTTTGCCAACGACATCGTCGCCTTCTACCTGATCCGCGTGCATTGGAACCTGATCACCCAATACTGGA